>JBKBJJ010000006.1:0-16568 GCA_046293855.1 Microgenomates group bacterium
GAAAAAATGTTTTAGAAAAAATTTTAAAATCAAAAAAAAAGTGTTTTTCTTTTTTAATAGAAAGATTATCTTTTTCTGAGAAAAAACAACTGTTATCAATTTTAAAAAAAATTATTAGTTAATTATTTTTTTGTAATATGGTGAATTTTATTAAAAAAAGATGGTATGTTTTATTTTTCTTATTAGGAATTTTTATTTTATTTATTTGGCAAGATAAAAATACTAAATCAAACAAATTAAAAGAAGATCTCTACCAGGTAAAAAAAGAAAATATTAAGGAGGTTTTAACTCTTTCTGGTGAGATTGACGCTGAAGAAAAAGTAGTTTTAAAATTTCAAACTTCCGGAAGACTGGCTTGGGTGGGGGTGAAAGAAGGTGATTATGTAAAAAAATACCAGTCGATTGCCGCTCTTGATCAGCGAGATTTAAAAAATCGTTTAGATAAATATTTAAATACCTATGCTAAACAAAGAAATTCCTTTGAACAGACAAAGGATGATTATTGGAATTTACAGTATGACTTAAGTGAAACAATAAGAAACAAAACAAAAAGGATTTTGGAAAATAATCAATATGATCTAAACAATGCTGTTTTAGATGTTGAATATCAAAATTTAGTTTTAGAAAACGCTAATTTGTCAACACCAATTGAGGGAATTGTGACTCGGGTTGACATTCCTTTTGCTGGTATAAATATTACTCCCGCTCAAGCTGAGTTTGAAATAGTTAATCCAAAAACAATATATTTTTCCGCGACAGCCGATCAAACAGAAATAGTTACTATTAAAGAGGGTCAAAAAGGAAAAATTATTTTTGATTCATTTCCTGATAAAGAATTTGAAGGTGAAATTTATTGGATAGCTTTTACACCTAAAAGTGGAGAAACTGGAACTATTTACCCAATAAAGATTAAATTTAATCCCGCCAATTATAGTTTTAAATTAGGAATGAGTGGTGAGATTGAATTTTTAGTAAAAGAAAAAAGAGATGTTTTAACTATTCCTCAAGGGTATATTAAAAAAGATAACAAAGGAGAGTATGTTAATTTAATTGATAAAAGTAAAGTAAAAAAAGTTTACATCAAAAAAGGTGAAGAAATTGATGGAAGGGTAATCATTCAAAAAGGGTTGAAAGAGGGAGATATTATAACAAATTAAAAATTAATTAGTAGCGAATATCAATTAAAATGATTGTCTTAAGAAATGTTTGGAAAGATTACAGAATTGATAATGAAATTACTTTTACTGCCCTAAAAAATATTAATTTAGAAATAAAAGAAAAAGAATATGTTTCAATTATTGGGCCTTCAGGATCAGGGAAATCAACTTTGATGCATATTATTGGACTTCTTGATAAACCAACTAAAGGAAAAGTGTTTATTGATGGCAAAGAGATTTCTAAATTAAATGATGATCAGTTATCAGCTTTAAGGAATCAAAAAATTGGTTTTGTTTTTCAACAGTTTAATTTAATAAATAAATTGACAGTTTTAGAAAATATTATTTTACCAACGATATATTTTCGCGGTCAATTGAATTTTAATCCAAAAGAGAAAGCATTGAGTTTAATTAAAAAATTTAATATTAGCGGTAAAGAAAATTCATATCCAAATAAATTATCAGGGGGTCAACAGCAACGAGTAGCTATTGCTCGAGCTTTAATTATGAATCCGCCAATTATTTTAGCTGATGAGCCAACGGGAAACTTAGACAGTAAAAATGGTGAAATTATTCTCTCATTACTTGAATCGCTCAATAGAGAAGGAAAAAGAACAGTAATTATTGTTACTCATGATATGGAGGTTGCTCGAAGAGCTAAAAGAATTATAAAAATTAAGGATGGAATGATTAATAATTAGCATTTGTAAATAAAAATGGGACCGTATTTTTATTTTTTATTTATAATCAAAACTGCAATTAATGATCTTTTTAAAAATAAAATTAGATCATTTCTGACAACGTTGGGGATTGTTATTGGAGTTACATCGGTGGTTTTGCTTTTAGCTTTCGGTTTAGGATTAAAACAATATATCGCTGATCAATTTAACAATTTAGGGACAAATTTAATTTTTGTTTTTCCTGGCCAAGTTTTTAATCGCAGTGGCGGTTTCTCAGCTGTTAGATCTTCCTTAAGCTTTGATGAGAGAGATTTAAAAAGTCTAAAAAAGATAAAAAAAGCTGAAGCAGTTGTTCCAATTTTTCAAAAAACTGCCATTATCCAATCAAGTGGTGAAAGTGAAGTAAGTGTTCTCTATGGTACGAGCGAAGAGGTGTTTTTAGCCAGAAATTTAATCCCAAAATATGGCCGAATCTTACAAAAGACAGACGTTGAAAAAAAAAGTAAAGTTGCTGTTTTAGGACCTGAAATTGCTGGCAAACTTTTTAACCAAGAACAACTGGCGATTGGTCAAAAATTGAAAATTGAAAATCAAAATTTTCTTGTAATTGGAGTTTTAGAAGCAAAAGGAGGAGGAGGATTTGGAGGACCAAATTTTGATACTTTTGTTTATGTCCCTTATACGGCGATATTCAACATTACCGGTAAAAAAGATTTTTCCGCCTTTACTATTAAAGCTTCATCTGATAAAGAAATAGAAGCTTTAAAAGAAGAGATAAAAAAAATATTGCTAAAGCGCTATAAAGAAGATGATTTTTCAATTTCTGATGCCAAAGAAATTCTTTCAACCATTCAGTCAATTTTTAACATTTTAAATATGGTTTTGGTTGGCATTGCCGCTATTTCTTTAGTGGTGGGTGGAATTGGAATAATGAATATAATGTATGTATCGGTAACAGAAAGAACAAGAGAGATAGGAATAAGACGAGCAATTGGAGCTAAAGAAAAAGATATTCTCTTTCAATTTTTAGCTGAAGCGGTAATTTTATCTTTAATTGGAGGATTAATTGGTCTTTTTGTTTCTTATGTAATTGCTTTTGGAGTTAGAATATTTTTTCCGGCAGTGATTGATATTAAATCAATCATTCTGGCGCTTTCTGTTTCTTCACTCATAGGGATTTTTTTTGGCGTTTTTCCGGCAAGAAAGGCAGCTAAACTTTCTCCAATTGAAGCGATAAGATATGAATAGTTATAAATTGTTGAAAATCGTTATAAATAGTTTTAAATTGTTTGAAGTTAAAAAGAATTAGAAAATGAAGTTATTTGTTTTGCTAAATAATCATATTCATCCTGAAGGTGATTAGTATTAATTTTATAGACCAGTTCGACTATTACTAAAAGAGTTACCATCTCATTAGCAGATCCTTTAGCTATTTCTAAATAATTTTTAAATTGTTTTCTGCTTCTTGCGTAACCTTCTGATATGTTTGTCGGAACAGAAATAGCCGCTCTTTTAAGTTGGTCGCATAAAGAAAAATCCTTTTCTAACAGTTTATTATTCTTAATTAATTGATAAACTTTTACAGTGAGTTCCAATGCTTTAATATAAATTTTTAAATTTTTTACATTTTTCATAAAAGTTTTAAAAACTATTTTCAACCATTTTCAACCATTTCTAACTATTTCAAACTAAATTTTTTGGCATTTCGGACAATAAAATGAACTTCTTCCGTTTTGTTTTATTCTTTTGATGGAAGTTTTGCACAGAGGGCAGGGTTGATTTTCCCGTTGATAGACAAGAAAAAACCTCTGATGTTTACCTTTTGTTCCATTAATTTGAACAAAAGCCTCATCAGCGCCAGAGGAACCGCCGTGTTTTATACCTTGTTCAATAACTTTTTTGATCGATTGATATAAGAGCTTTATTTCCTCCTCTTTTAGATTTTTTGCCTTTTTTTTGGGGTGGATTTTTGCTAAGAATAAAGCGTCGTTGGCGTAAATATTACCAATTCCGGTAATTTTGTCTTGATCCATCAATAATGTCTTTATTGGTTTATTTGAGTTTTTAATGAGCACAGTTAAATAGTTAACTGTAAATTCCTTAGACAAAACATCTATACCTTTTGGAATTTCTGGTTTGTGATTAACTTTTATCCAACCAAATTTTCTCAAATCATTAAAAAAAAGGCCGCTTCCGTCAGTGAATTTGATAATCACTCTGGTTGTGTTAGCCGGCATTTTATTTGTTTTAGTGAAGGGGATAATCTCACTGAAGACTGGATTTTTTAAATTCGGGGCATATAAAAGTTGTCCAGTTAGTTTAAGATGAATATTAAGGTAAATTGGTTTAATTAGTTTAATTGGTTGAATTAGTTTTATCGATAAAACTTTGCCGTATCTTTTAATTGAGTCAATTTTTTTTCCAGTCACCTCTTCCTTTTTCCCAATAAATTGTTTTTTTTCTAAGATTTCAATATCTTTAATTGTTTTTCCAACAATATTTTTTTCCAGTTGGCGGCGGATTGTTTCAACCTCTGGCAGCTCGGGCATCAAATGAGATAAAAAACGTGTAATAGGAAACTAAGGATATTATAAAATAATAACCACTTTAATGTTTTAAAACATTATAGTAGGTATGGTTAAACTTTAACATCTTTTCTTTAATCAACTTGTTTAGGAGAGGCGACATGAAAAGTGGTTTTGAAGACTTTTTCGCCAAGAGGCGATAATTTAAAAGAAACAATTTTATCAAAGTTAAAATCATCTTTTATTTTTTTTGTTTCAATAAGACCAAAATATTCTAATTTTTTAAGAACAACCCTCTCAAAAGTTGAGCTAAATTCTTGAGGATCAAGAGAAAGAGTCCGAGCAAAAAATTCTTCGGTTGAAAGCCAATAATCGGCCTGTTCAAGAAAAAGCAAAGCTAGAAAAGAAAATTCTTTTTGAAAGAACTCAACTACCTTTTCTTCAAAGGCGAAAGTCAAATAAACCCAATTGTAGTAGAAAAGCCAAACCTGCCATAAAGTAAAAAAGAGTAAGGATGGTTTAGTTAAATACTCTTTTCCTAATTTAGTGATTGTTAGCCGATTTTTCTGCTTTTTGATGAATGTTGCTATTTGACAAAGATTTTTTAGAAAGTGAAGTGTTGATGCTTCTGTTTCATTTTGGAGTTTCCTTACAACTTTTCCATCAACGATTAAATCTAAGTCGTCAGGATATTGTAGTTTTTGGTTTAAAAGATAAATGTCTTTACGAGTGAGATTTTTGGAAATAGAAGTTAACTTTGGCCTGTTTTTATCGACAAACTCCAAAAATATTTTAGCATCATGGAAGATTGGCGCATTGGAAACATCGCCATCAGTAAATCTAAAGAAAATAGTGTCGGGTTTAACGGCGATAATTTTAGGCATTATTTTATTTTATCAATAAAATTTAAAAATTTTTTTTTAAATTTTTCTTCAGAAAAGTTTTCGGCCGTTTGATAGGCTGATTTTTTCATTTTTGTTAATTTTTCTTTTGATAGTTTTTCAAGGATTTTAATCTTTTCAATTAAAGATTTTGGATTTAATTTATCAAAAAGATATCCATTAATACCATCTTTTAGATATTCTGGTACTCCGCCAGATTTATAGGCGATTACCGGAAGGCCATAGCCCATCGCCTCAACTGGAGCAATTCCAAACTCTTCATCGACACTGGCAAAAAGAAAGGCTTTTGCCTTAAGATAAAGTTTTTGAATTTGTAAGTCGGGTAAATTTCCCAAAAACTCTACAGTTTCCCCGGCGATAGATTTGAGATATTTTTCATCACGACCACTGCCAACTATTTTTAAATTAAATTTCATTTTATTGGCTGCCTCGATTAAAATATCAATGTGTTTAGCCCGGGCAAGACGGGATACAGTAAGATAGTAATTAGTTGAAATTCGTTGAAATTGGTTGAAATTGGTTGAAATTGGTTGTTTTTTAGGAAGATTAACAGGAGGATAGATTACGATGGCATCGCGGCGATAGAATTTTTGGATACGACGGCGAGTTTCTTGGGAGTTGGCAATTAAAAAGTCAGGTCTTTGTGTTGATTCAAAGTCCCATATCCTTAAAAAATGATTTATAACTTGGCCATAAATTCTTATTGGTAAATATTTTTGCCATTCAATGGCAGTTTCATAACCGTAAAGATAACGAGGTGGGTGATGAATGTAGGAAATATGAATAGTTGGCTTTTTAGTTTTAATTCCTTTTGACATCCACGAGCCGGAGGAGGAGATAACTAAATCATATCCTGAAAAATCAAAACTTTCCCAGATAAACGGGGTTAAAAATCTAAGAGGAGAATAAAAATTTTTCAAAAGAGGAATTTTCCCAAACCAGGAGACTTTAATATTCCAATTTTTGATATTTTTTTGAAAACTGCCTAATTTTTTTGGGCAGTAAACTAAGGTGTAAACATCAGCTTGGGGAAAGATTTTTTTTAAAAAGAGGAGGACTCTTTCAGCGCCGCCAAACTCCTGAAGTTGATCATGAACAATAGCAACTTTCATATGGATTGATGTTTTATTATAGCACTAAATTATAAAGAAAAAGCTGCTTTTGATAAAATAATAACGATGGAGAAAAAAGCTTTTTTTGTCATGGTTATTGGCCCCCACGATCATGTAGACGAGCAAAAAAATAATTTTTGGGAAGAGGAGGTTCTTTTAAACTCTTTAGGATATAAAATTATCAAAAAATTTTTTCAACATCGAGTTAATATTGATTCATCTACCTATATTGGTTCCGGTAAACTTCAAGAGATTAAAAATGAGGCGTTAATAGAAAAACCTGATTTAATATATCTTAATGATGTACTAAATCCGGCAATTATTTTTAGAGTAGAACAGAGTTTTTGGGAAGTTGATGAAAATATTAATGTTTGGGATAGGGTTGATTTGATTTTAAATATTTTCCAAAAGCATGCTACCTCAGTTGAGGCCAAGTTGCAAATTGAATTGGCAAGGTTGAAACACTTAGGACCAAGAATTTATGGATTAGGGAGGCAACTTTCTCAACAATACGGGGCGATTGGAGTAAGAGGTGGCTTTGGAGAGACATTATTGGAGAAAATGAAAAGATACATTAAATTGCGAATAAGAGCGATTGAGAACCGTTTGCAGCAGATAGAAGAAAAGAAAAATTATCAAATTAAACAAAGAAAGGAAAAAAAGTTATTCACGATTTCTTTAGTTGGCTATACCAATACTGGTAAGACAACTTTATTTAACTTACTAACAAAAAAAGAAAAGCTAGTAGCTGATCAACCTTTTAGCACCTTAGAAACAGTTACCGGCAAAATTAGAAAACTAAATTCATCAATTTTAGTTTCCGACACCATTGGTTTTATTGAGAATTTACCCCTATTTTTGATCGATGCTTTTAAGACAACTTTAATGGAGACTGCAAGCGCTGACTTGATTTTTCATCTAATTGATTCTTCTGATAAAAATTGGTTAAATAAACTTAGTTCTGTCAATTCAATCTTAGATCAATTGAAAATCGATGAAAATAAAGTTATTTTAGTTTTAAATAAAATTGATAAGGTGAGGGAAAATGATTTATTGATAGCTAAAAGACAATTCAGTGATAAAATTTTCTTTATCAGCGCCAAAACTGGTGAGGGGGTTAACAGATTAATTTCATTTATTAATGAATATTTTTCAAATAATTATTCTTTCAATAATTGAAGGGTTGACGGAATTTTTACCAGTTTCCTCAACCGCTCATTTGATTGTTGCTTCTAAAATCTTAAATATTACTCAAAACAACTTTCATAAACTTTTTGAAGTTTTTATCCAATCAGGGGCGATTTTGGCGGTAATTTTTCTTTATCGAGAGACTTTATTTAAAAATAAGAAAATTTTGATTAATATTTTTTTTGCTTTTATACCAACTGCTTTTTTTGGCTTTTTGTTTTACAAAATTATTAAAAATATTTTTTTTGAGAGTTTAAATTTAATCGTTTTTTCATTAATTTTTGGGGGAATAATTTTTATATTGATTGAAATTTTAAATGCAAAAAAGAAGATAATCTTAGCTAAAGAAAATGATCAAATGATCATTAAAGAGGCACTTTTGATCGGTTTTTTTCAATCTTTCGCGATTGTGCCTGGAGTGTCAAGAGCGGGAGCAGTAATGATAGGAATGATGATTTTAGGTTTTAAAAGAGAGGAGTCGGCTATTTTTTCATTTTTGCTGGCGGTGCCGACCATTTTCTCTGCCTCCTTTTTTGATTTATACAAAAATAAAGAAATTTTATTTATGGGAGAAGGTCAATTTTTTACTCTTTTTTTGGGTGCTTTTTTTTCATTTATTTTTGCCTTGTCGGCGGTTAAATTTTTTATTTCATTTTTAAAGAAGAAAAATTTAATAGTTTTTGGTTTATACAGGATTATTCTTGCTATAATAATACTACTTTTAGCGCTCCCGTAGCTTAACGGATAAAGCGTTGGCCTCCGGAGCCAGAGATGCCAGTTCGATTCTGGTCGGGAGCACTTTTTGGGCCGATAGCTCAATGGTAGAGCGCTGCATTCGCATTGCAGAGGTTGGGAGTTCAAGTCTCCTTCGGTCCACCAGAATAATAGGTTAAAAGTTCATAAAAGTTTAAAATCTTATGAAGGCTTATACTCAGTATTTAACTATAAAGACAAGCAAAAAAATAGAACTTATCAATATTACTGATAAGGTAAAAAAGGCAGTTGAGGAAAGTGGAGTAAAGGAGGGTTTGTGTCTGGTTAACTCAATGCATATTACTTCCTCTGTTTTTATCAACGATGAGGAGGAGGGATTGAAAAAAGATTTTATTAATTGGTTGGAAGGTTTGGCACCTTATGATTTTGAGCGATGGCTGCACAACAGGACAGGAGAGGATAATGCCCATGCTCATCTTAAACGGACAATTATGGGTAGAGAGGTGGTGGTGGCGGTAACCAATGGAGAATTAGATTTTGGTCCTTGGGAGCAGATTTTTTATGGGGAGTTTGATGGTCAACGAGATAAACGAGTGCTTATTAAAATAATTGGAGAGTGATATAATAAAATAAAAATCGAGCAAGCGCTGATAGCTCAGCGGCAGAGCACCACTCTTATAAAGTGGGAGTCGGAGGTTCGAATCCTCCTCAGCGCACATTAAAAACCACATTAAAAGCCGAGGTAGCCAAGGTGGTCACGGCGGGGGTCTGAAAAACCTCAGATGTCAGTTCGACTCTGACCCTCGGCACATAAATTTTTTCTATGTTTAAGTTCTTTTATCTTTAAAAGATAAGATTTTTATATTGGTTTGTAAATCAGGAAGAGGTCCTGAAGTTGGTTATAGAATTTTAAACAGAAACCTTAAAGGTTATAAAATAAATAGTGATCACGGCGGGTCCTCCGAATCGGAGGATCAGATGTCAGTTCGACTCTGACTCTGGGCGCATTATAAGCGGGTGTAGTTTACCGGTAAAACGTCTCCTTGCCAAGGAGAAGACAGTGGGTTCAATTCCCATCACCCGCTCATTTTTTTATGAAAAAAATTTACCCTGTCGTTATTGGAGTTGTTGAAAAAAATAAAAAGTTTTTGTTAACCAAAAGAGCTTCACCAAAAAAAGAATGGTGTAAATGGCAATTTCCCGGAGGAGAAGTTGAGTTTGGAGAAGCTTTAAAACAAGCACTTCTTCGCGAAATGAAAGAGGAGATCGGTTGTGAGGTAACGATAATTAGCCAACAACCAAAAATTTTTGAAATTTTTCGCATTTCTGATAATTTCCATAGCATTTTTTTTGTTTTTCTTTGTCGATTAAAAGATGAAAATTGTCAAATTAAAATAAATAAAGAAGCAATATGTTATAAGTGGTATAAAATTGAAGAAATTTATAAGCTAGATTATTTAGAAGGAACAAAGGAAATTGCTAACTGGGTAAAAAGTAATTTTGAAAAATAGTTAATATTTTCTCAAACGCTTCCTTATCAGATTCATAAGTGAGAATTTTTTTAACTTCACCCGCTGGCAAGAATTTTGCTTGGGAGACTTCCCAATCATGGTTTTTCGGATCGCCTGTAATATATTCCATTAGGAAGTAGTAAACTGTTTTTTTAATTAAATATTCATTGAATCGGTACATATAACTTACTTTTACCGGTTTGTTATAAACAATTTTTGCTTTTACTCCTCCTTCCTCCTCCACTTCCCGCAAAGCCGCCTCTTCCATCTTTTCATTAATTTTTTTATCACCAACCAAACCTTTAGGAAAAACCCAGCCTTTATGTTGCGAATGTTGAACCACCAACCATTCATTGGTTGATTTTTTATAAACAATTCCCCCAGCAGAAGTTTCAAATTTAATTTTTATTTTTTGTTTTTGATTTTTCATTTTGAAATTTCAATTCATTTAGGATAATTTTTATAATTTTTTGGAGTGTAGTTATGATTGAATTAATTGAGAATTTTAATCACTATAGTTAAAACACCATGACCAATAAAATAAAAAGATTTTAGCAAATTTTTGGAGTAAAATATATTAAGAAAAAAATTATTGGCGCGTTGGCGAAGGGGTAACGCGGCTGTCTGCAAAACAGCTATGCGCCGGTTCGATTCCGGCACGCGCCTCAAGAAGGAGATGTGCCGGAGTGGTTGAACGGGCTGGTCTTGAAAACCAGTATCCGCCGGAAGGCGGGTCGGGGGTTCGAATCCCTCCATCTCCGCTAAAATAAAACCTTCTTTATTCATTTTTATCGCTTTTTATGATGAAGAAATGGAAAGTAATTGAGGAAGAAAATATTGCCGATTTGACAGTTGAGGTTTTGGGAGACAATAAAAAAGATTTACTAAATAATGTTATAACGGTATTTGCTTCATTGATAACTGATGTTGATAAATTAAAAGAAACGGAGCAATTAAAAAATGTAGAAATTAAGGGGGAAAATTTTGAGGTAATTATTTTTAATTTTGTTGAAAAATTAATTTATTTTAAAGATGCCCAATTTTTATTGTTTAAAAAAGGAGAGTTTAAAGTCGGTAACAAAAAAATTATTGCTAATCTTTTTGGCCAAAAAATTACCAACGAGTTACCGATTAAGATTGATATTAAAGCATTAACTAAACATAAATTTAAAGTGAGAAAAAACAAGTTTTATAAAGTTTTTATGGTATTTGATATATAAAAAACGTTATTGATTATTTGTTATTAGTTATTTGCAAGAACAAAGCAAAAAGGGGGTGAAATTGTTTGACTTTGAGTTTGAAAAAATTGGGGAGGCGCAGTGGGAGATGAAAAAAGATTATCAAGGTAAGCCGTTGCGAATCTTTGCTGAAGAAAAATTATTAACAAAACTGGAAAAAGAGGTTTTTATTCAAGGGAGAAATGTTGCTCAATTGCCTGGTTTGGTTGGACCGGTTTATCTTATGCCTGATGCCCACTCCGGCTACGGAGCCCCAATTGGCACTGTTTTTGCCATGGATGGGGAAAAAGGTTACGTTTCACCTGGAGCGGTGGGCTACGACATAAATTGCGGAATGAGATTGATAACAACAAATTTAACCGTAAAAGAAGTTTTACCGCGGATTGAAAATTTAGTCAATCTTCTTTTTGAATATATTCCGCCTGGGGTTGGCAGAAGAGGGTTTTTAAAGGTTAATCGTCAGGAACTAAAAAAATTAACCGAGGAGGGAGTTTCCTATCTTGTTAAATCAAAGGGAATCGGTTGGGAGGAAGATATTTCTCATATTGAAGAGAAAGGAAAGATTGAGGAAGCAGATTTTAGTTGTGTTTCCAGCGAGGCAATTGAGCGAGGGATTAATCAGTTAGCCACTTTAGGCAGTGGCAATCATTATCTTGAAATTCAGAAAGTGGAGAAGATTTTTGATTTTGCGGTAGCTTCAAGATTAGGAATAATTTCTCTTGATCAAATAGTGGTGATGGTTCATTGCGGATCGCGCGGATTTGGTCATCAAGTATGCAGTGATTATTTAAAGATTTTTGAAAAACATTTATCTGATTTTAAACTTCAGCTAGCTGACAAACAATTAGCTTGTGCCCCCATCTCTTCCCCTTACGCAAAAAAATATCTTTGGGCAATGGCTTGCGCCGCCAATTTTGCTTTTGTCAATAGAGAGGCAATCACCTATCAGATTCGAAAAGCATTTGAGCGAGTTTTTGGTAAGTCAGCTGAGGATTTAGAGATGAGGTTAGTTTATGATGTTGCCCACAATATCGCTAAATTTGAGAAACACATTCTTCCTGAAAATTATGGTGATAGCAATAAGATTTGCCAACTTTTAGTTCATCGTAAAGGAGCAACCCGATCATTCCCTGGTCAGCCGGTGATAATTGGTGGCTCGATGGAAACTGGTAGTTATTTGTTAATTGGTGAAGAAAAAGCTTTGAAAAAATCTTATGGTTCAACTGCCCATGGATCAGGTCGAACAATGTCTCGCTCAGCGGCAAAAAAAATTGTTAGAGGAGAAAAGCTTTGGCAGAAAATGAAACAAGAGGGAATTTACGTTAAATCAGCCTCTTTTTCCGGGTTAGCAGAGGAGGCAGGTTTAGCTTACAAAAATATTTCCGATGTGGTAAAATCTGTAGAATTAGCTAAGTTGTCAAAACCAGTTGCCTATTTTAAACCAATAGGGAATATTAAAGGATAAATAAATTCTAAATCCTAATTTCTAAATTCTAAACAAATTAAAAATTCTAAATTTTCTATATTTAGATTTTAAATTTTGATAATTTTGATTTATTTCGGATTTCGAATTTAGAATTTAGAGTTTCAATTTTTATGTTTTACAGTCCCACCTACGGCAAAATTAGTCTTGAAAAATTGAAAACGATAATCTCCAATTTTATGGCGGCTGATAAAAAAGCCCGTTATGAGGTTATAGTGGGAACTGATTCGCAAAAGATAACTAAGGATAAATATGATTTTGTTTCCGCTTTAATTATTCATCGGGTAGGATTTGGAGGAATCTATTTTTGGAAAAGAGAGATTATTGAACGCAAAATTAGTTTAAAAGAGCGGATTTATCAAGAAGCAACAATGTCGCTGACAACTTCTGAAAATTTTGTCAATTTTTTTAAAACCAACGGTATTTCTAAATATAATATTCAAATCCATGTTGATATTGGACGCAATGGTGAAACAAGGGATTTAATTACTGAGGTAGTGGGAATGATTCGCGGAAGTGGTTATGATGTTAAAATAAAACCTGAATCTTTTGGCGCATCAAAAGTGGCTGACAGATACACTTAAATAAATCAAATATCAAAAATTAAAAATCAAATATTAAATATCAGATACCGAAAATTTTAACTAATAAATTCTTTTACATTAGTTTCATTAATATAAAAACTATTTCCTTCCCCTTTAACTATTTTGTAAGCTACTTTTCTAACAACTCCTTCAATTGTTCTCTCCAAACTTCTAATTCCCGGATCAAAACCTAAAGGTCGGGTTAATTTTAACCAGAGGCTATCGTCAATTTTAATGTTTTCCTCCGTTAAACCTGCCTCTTTTAGATATCGAGGTAAAACATATTTTTTAGCAATATTAATTTTCTCTTCATCGCTATATGAGGGCATTTGAATTACCTCTAATCTGTCCAAAACCGCCGTTGAGATATTATTAGTATTGTTGGCGGTGGCGACAAACAATACTTGAGATAAGTCAAAAGGATAGTCGATAAAATAATCAGTAAAATTACTATTCTGTCCTGGATCCAAAAGTTCAATTAAAACTCCCATAATTGCTGCTCGTGATTCAGGAGTTACTCGGTCAAGCTCGTCAAGAAGGATAACAGGATTTTTGCAGCCAGCCCGACGAATGGCGCGAATAATCATTCCCGGTTCTGCCTCAGGAGCGGTTTTTGATTGACCGCGAAGATCAAGGGCAGAGGATAATCCACCAAAAGGGATGCGGATAAACTTTCTTCCTAAAGCCTCAGCGATAGATAAAGCAAAGGTTGTTTTTCCGGTACCAGCTAACCCAACAAAAAATAGATTTGGAGCATGAAAGCTTTCTAGATTTAATTTTTGTTTTTGAAGTATCAGGACTGATAGATATTCAAGCACCCGCCTTTTAATTTTCTCTAAACCATAATGGTTTTTGTCAAGGATTTCTTTGGCTCTTTGAATGTCAAGAACATCTTCAGTTTTTTTATTCCAGGGCAAATTAGTAATCCAATCAATATATTTTGTGATAATATCAAGTTGAGAAAGATTGCCGCCGTATTTTAATGTTAAATTAATTCGTTCAATCTGTTGAAGCGCCTTATCATGAAGATTAGCAGGTAAATCAGCATTCTGCAAAGTAATTCGTAATTTTTCTATTTCTGGCAAGCTATTTTGATTATTCATATTATTAGCAGACAAAATATCCACTTGACAAATAAAAAATTTTTGTTATAAAATAATTTTCACTTAAAAGTTATCATTTAAGTTATTTTAAAAATAATCCTATGGCAAAATCAACTGCTTCTTTCAACATTAAACCTCTTTTTGATTATGTATTAGTTAAACCTCTTCAGGAGGAGCAAACAACTCCTTCAGGAATAGTTTTGCCGGATACCGCCAAAGAAAAACCGCAAGTGGGGGAAGTAATGGCGGTTGGACCTGGGGCAATGAATGATGAAGGAAAAATTTTGCCAATTCATGTTAAAGTTGGTCAAAAAGTGCTTTATAAAAAGTGGGGTGGAAATGAGGTTAAAGTGGGGACAGAAGAGTGGCTTTTGATTGAGCAAAAAGATATTATGGCTATTGTCAGTTAAAAGTTACAAAGTTATAAATTTTATTAAATAAGTACTATGGCAAAACAAATTAAATTTTCAGAAGAAGCGAGGCAAAAATTAGCTCGCGGTATTAATATTTTAGCCAAAACCGTGGTTACCACTTTAGGGCCACGGGGGCGAAATGTTGCTCTTGATAGAAAATGGGGAGCGCCAAATGTTGTTCACGATGGAGTTTCTGTTGCCAAAGAAATTGAACTTGAGGATCCATTTGAAAATATGGGAGCGCAGTTGGCAAAAGAGGCGGCTTCCAAAACCAATGATGTTGCCGGTGATGGAACAACCACTTCCACTCTTTTAACTCAAGCGATGGTAAATGAAGGATTAAAAAATATTACTGCCGGAGCTAATCCTATGATTTTGAAAAAAGGGATTGATAGAGCAGTTGAGGAGGTAATTGCCCAAGTGAAAAAAATGGCAAAAAAAGTTTCCATTGATAATGAAGATGAAATTGTCCAGGTGGCAACCATTTCTGCTGCTGATGCTCAAATTGGTCAAAAAATTGCTGAGGCATTGCGAAAAGTTGGCAAAGATGGGGTGGTCACTGTTGAGGAGGGAAAAGGATTACAGATGGAAATAGAGTATAAAGAGGGAATGGAGTTTGATCGCGGTTTCGCCTCACCCTATTTTGCCACTGATCCGGAAAAAATGATTGCTGAGGTGGAGGATCCTTATATTCTTATTACTGATAAGAAAATTTCAGCTGTTTCTGACCTTTTACCATTTTTGGAAAAGTTTGTTAAAGTTTCCAAAAATTTAGTGATAATTGCTGATGAGGTTGAAGGTGAGGCATTGGCTACTTTAGTTGTCAATAAACTTCGTGGTACCTTTAACGCTTTAGTGGTTAAGGCTCCCGGTTTTGGTGACAGAAGAAAAGAAATGCTTGAAGATATTGCTATTTTGACTGGGGGGACTGTAATTTCTGAGGATTTGGGAAAAAAGATAGAGAATGTTGATGTTGATGATTGTGGTCGCGCTGATAAAGTCTGGGCTGATAAGGAAAATTGTCGGATAATTGGTGGAAAAGGAGATCCAGCAAAAATAAAAGCGCGTATTGCTCAGATAAAGCGGGCAATTGAGGAGACAACCTCTGATTTTGATAAAGAAAAATTACAAGAAAGATTAGCAAAGCTTTCCGGTGGCGTGGCGGTTATCAATGTGGGTGCCGCCACTGAGGTTGAGATGAAAGAGAAAAAAGAGCGAGTTAATGATGCCGTTGCCGCCACCAAAGCGGCTTTGGAGGAAGGAATTGTCGCCGGTGGTGGCGTGACTCTTCTTCAAGCTCGAAAAGTATTGATCGATCTTAAGAAAAAAATGGAGTCTGATGAAGAGAAAACTGGAGTTGACATCGTTTATAAAGCCTTAGCTGAACCATTGAAGATGATAGCTACCAATGCTGGCGTTGATGCTGGTTGGGTGCTTAAAAAAGTTGAGGAGGCAAAAGATAATGATTATGGATTTGATGCTTTAACATTGGAGTTTGGTTCAATGTTCAAACGGGGGATTGTTGATCCGGCTAAAGTGGTTAGAAGCGCTTTGGAAAACGCCTCATCTGTGGCAACGATGGTTTTAACAACTGAAGCTTTGGTGACGGATATTCCAGAAAAGAAAGAATCAACGCCGGCAGCTCCATCGATGCCTGAATATTAAAGGAGAGATTCAATTAAGAAAGTTTTCCTCGCCCTCCGATTCGGAGGGCGATTTGTTATAATAAAAATATACCAGGGGTGGCAGAGTGGTCAATTGCAACAGTCTGTAAAACTGTCGCCTTTACGGCTGCGGAGGTTCGAATCCTCCCCCCTGGACCAGGCACCATTCGGCGCCTGAATCCGCGCTAAATATAATGTAAGATAACAGAAAATTTTTATAATTTATAAATAGAACCAAAAGGCAGGTGCAGAATTGTATCTGTCAGTCTTGCTTCTCCCCGCATCAAGATATAT
>JBKBJJ010000070.1:0-3610 GCA_046293855.1 Microgenomates group bacterium
ACCTCCCCCAACGGTTTTCGCAAACTTTCTCTTAAATGATCAGGAAGAATCAATCTCCTACCAACTGCCAACCGATAACTTCCTCCCTCTCTATCAATCACCCCCAAACGAATCTTTTCTGAGGTTATCAACTCTCCATCCTCTCCCAAAACATCAGGAACAATGATAATTTTCAAAAATGGCAGTTTTCTTTTTCCTCTTTCCCTGTTTATTAACTGAGCCCCCGATAAAGTATTTTTGCTGACAACAATTGCCTCAATGGTTTCATCGGTTAAGGTGGAACCAAAAATATCATCAATCTTTAAAATTTTGCAGCGATCGCTGAATTTTTTTAAGGACAGATAGTTTTTTAAGGCTTTATAACGCTCTATGTAACTTTCTATTGTTTGCGAAAGGAATTTATTTTTTGTTAGTTTTTCTGAGGTTAAACCAATGGTTACTTTTTTCCCTACTGCAAAAGCTTTATCAATCAAAGCTTTGTGACCCTTATGAAGATGATCAAATGTCCCTCCCAAAACAACATGATTAAAAAAAGTTTCAGCCATTATCCCCATTCTATCCAATCTTTATTTTCCAAACAAGGATAAATTCCAAAATCATTTTAAAAATTTTTTTAACAAGCTCTGTTGAAAAAAATTTTTTTCTTTTTTAAGATGAAAATATGAGCAAGGAACAATTGCGGCAATGGGCTATCGCTTCTTTTTCCGGTTTGACAATTTTTTCTCTTTTTTCTCTCTACCTTTTTTTCAAAAAAGGCCAATATAATCTTTATCTTGCCAACAAAGCAGCCGCTGAGGCGGCTTTGGCGCTTTTGGGACTGGTGCTTTTGATTGGGGTTTTATCTCGTCTTTACCGCCGATTTGACAGTTGGGTGGCGTATCGGAAAGAATTAGGTATTGTCTGTTTTTTTCTTGCCTTGATCCATTTTTTCCTCTCTTTCTTTTTTCTTCCCCACAAATTTAATCTTTTTTATTTTCGAAAAAATTGGTTAACTTTTAGTTTGGGGCTTATTGGCTTACTTTTATTAACCTATCTTTTTGTTATATCTTTTGAATTTTTGATAGCAAAATTAGGAAGAAAACGCTGGTGGCAACATCAGGTCTGGGGGGCTCGTTTGGCTGGTCTTTTTGCTTTTTCCCATTTTTTTCTTAAGGAATATCATGAATGGATTGAATGGTTCAATCTCAAAGAGAAAGTTTTAAACCAACCGTCTCTTCCTCCCCTTAGTCTTTTGGTTGGCGGTTTTGGAATTTTTGTTATTTTGACAAGATTAAGCGAGTTTTTTGGTCAAAAGGCAGCTCAACGGCTCACTTTCTTTCTTTTTGTCTTTCTTGTTCTTTTTTTTGCTGCTACTTTTTTCTTGGGAATAATAAAAAGTTAAGTCATTAAAACCAATTAAAAACCTCGCTTGCTAAAAACAAAAGGTAAATGAAAAGCAAGGCAAAACCCTCCTTTCTTGAAATATCATTTTTTGATCGGGAAAATAAAAAGAATGCCCCTAAACCAAAAGCGGTAAAAAATAATATCTTTAGAAAATTATCAACCACTATCACTTCTCCTCCTGCCAGAAAAGTCAAAACACCAAAAATTAAAGAATTGGCAGCGGCTGAGCCGATGTAGTCACCAAATGCCACCTCTTTTTTCTTTTCAAAAATGCTGCGAAAAGTTAAAGCCAACTCAGGTAAATTTGTTCCCACTGATAAAAAAAGCAATGCGATTAAAAAAGAGGAGACGTTAAAAATCTGGGAGAAATAAATCGTTTGATCAACAATAAATTTACTCGCCAAAAAAACAGTTGCCACCCCCACAATCAGCCGGCAAACTTCTTTCATCAAGGAATGATGGTGATTAAAAACCTGATCTTTTATCCTCTCAAAAAGCCCTTTTTTCTTTTCAATAGAATAAAAAAGAAGAGAATATAAGATAATCAAAAAAATCCCCTCAAAGACAGTGACTTTTTTATCAACTATCAAAAAAGACGGCGAGGCAACCACCAATAAAGACAATAACAAATTTTTGCTTTCCAACTGATGAACCAATTTTACCCCGCCGCCAAAAATCGCCAGAAAGGAAATGGTTAAAAGAAAAATAACTAAAGAGGCACCTAAAAGATTACCAACGAAAATTTCCGGTTTTTTATCAACAATAGCATTTACTCCAACTGAGATCTCAGGGACAGAGGTTAAGATTCCCAAAATAAAAAAAGAGACGGCAAATCTGGAAAGGGAGAATCGGTGAGCTAGGCGATCGATACTGGAAATAATCAAACCGGCGCTGTACCAGATAAGAAAAAAAGATAGAAGATAAAAAATAAAATTTAAAATTATCATAAAATTCAATTATACATTGAATTAAATCTTCTTGAACCCTTAATAATTTTCCCGCTCGCCTGTCTTTGAGGGATAATAAACACCGCCTAACCACCTGAAAGCCACATTAGTAACTTTCACGAATTTTTCAACCAATCTAAATTAAAAGATAAAGAAAATTCAATAGTTTAACCGAAGGTTTCTACCTAACCAACACCAGGTACCTAACCAACACCAGGTGTTGGTAAAATCCTTTTTATTCTCGACCGCCACCAAACCCTCTTCTTCTTTCTCCAAAATCACTTCTTGGTTTTGGCGGGCGAGCTTCGGAAACCACCAATTTCCTTCCTTTAAAGTCTTGGCCGTTGAAAGTGTCAATTGCTTTTTGCGCCCCCTCTTCTGTCTCCATCTCAACAAAACCAAAACCTTTTGAGCGACCGGTATCGCGAAAACGAATGACGGTGGCAGAAACCACATTACCAACTGTTGAAAAATGAGCTTTTAAATCTTCATCAGTCACCTCATATAAAAGATTACCAACATAAAGTTTTTTATTCACAATCTATCACCTCCTTTAGAAAAGATCTATAAATAAATAATTTTCTCTTGGCAAGTTTAACGCTGAAGAAATTAAAAGAAAAAATCTGGCCGGCAGAAGCGCAACTTATTAAATGAAGACCTAATTGTATTAATATAGCCCTCACTCAAGAAAAATTGCTCGCTTTTTTGGGAATTTGTTCGCCAAAAGAAACAAGACCCGAAAAACGAAAACAAGTAACTTTTTAAAAGTATAACAGGAAAAATTTTTAAGTCAATAGAAAAATTGCTTATTACAAAGATAAAAATAAATTTAAAAAATAAAAAAAACTCAACCGAAGGTTTCTACCTAACCAACACCAGGTGTTGGTTAAAACACCTTCTACCTCGTCACCTGAAAACTCTTAACTTTCTCTAAAAGTTTTTTTGCCTCTTCATTCTCTTGAAAATGGTATCTGACTGGGGAAATTAACTGATCTAAAAGTTTATACAAAGTAGTCTTAATATCCATTGGGTGAACTTTTTTTTCGATAAAAGATTTTTCCAATTCTTCATAAGTTTTAAATGTTAAGTCTCCTCCAAATTTTTCCAGTCTTTCAACTCGCAGCTCGTTAATCCGCAAACTCGCAAAACTCTCAAATATAATATATTTATAATACTCCAAAATTGGATTATCCTCCACCACCCCCTCAGGACAATAAGCTTTTTTGATCTTTCTTTCAATCTCTTCTTTTGTATCAGTCATAAAAATGGCACTATCTGGC
>JBKBJJ010000071.1:0-3595 GCA_046293855.1 Microgenomates group bacterium
CAAAAATTATTACTCTCAAGGGAGCAATCGCTTTCAAATAAGCACTTTTAAACACCCAAGGTAAAACAACTGGTGAAAAAATATAAATACCTAAAGCAATTGAAAATCCAATAACGGAAAGCAAAAATACGTCTTTTTTAATTTTGTTTTTAAAAAAATTAATATTCTCTCTTGCTGACCGGGAAAAAATTGGTAGGGAGGAAATATTATAAGAACTAGCAATAAAAAGTAAAGCGTCTAAAAATTTATAAGCTGAGGAATATATACCAACGGCAGTTCCTCCTTTAATTTTATTTAATAAAATAATATCTATCTTTGAGTAAAAACTTGCTAATAAAGAAATGGTTAAAAATACCAGTGATTTTTTTAAAATCGGCAGCCACGAGTTAAAATTAATCTGCCATTTGATACGGCCAATTTCTTTTTTTATCAAAAGAAAACAGACAGTGCTGTAAATAGAATAAATTAAAAATATCGCCACAAATACGGAATAAATATTTCTTGTTAAAAAAACTAAAATAACTGTCAAAACAACAAGAAGCAACTGAAAAAATAAAGAAAGAAATGAAGATAAATAAGCTTTGTCTTTGATAGAAGTGAAGATTAAAAAACTTCCTGAGATACTATTGGAGATTATAACTGAGGAAGTTAAAATAATTGGCAAATACAATGTTTTTTGGTAAGAAAATAAAAACATAGTTGCAATCGTAATTAAAGTGGCAATCAATCCCAAAAAAAGACGAAGATTAAAAAGGCTAAGATTTTTTTCATCATCTTTTTTTCCTAAATTAACTAATCCATAAGTGGTTGTCCCCGCATCAACAAAAGGCTGAAACAAACCAATCTGCGTCCAGGCTAAGGTGTATATTGCATAAGTTTCCGGTGGAAAAACTCGAATAAGCACCAAAAACATAAAAAAATGAAGGATTTTATTTATTACTGAGGAAACATTTAAACTAAAAAAATTTAAATAAAATGGTCTTTTTTTTACTTCTTCATAAAAAGTTTTGGGGAGCCGTAAAAGTTCAAATAATTTCTGACTAAAGCTGCCATATTTAAGCAAGAATTTAAGGCGATTTTTGAAAAGATAATAGCTTTTAATCGGATTGCTTTGGGACACTTCAAAATGATCATATACTATTTTGGAATCAATACCGATTTTAAACCCCTCTCTTTTTGCACGCCAGCAATAGTCAACGTCCTCATAATACATAAAATAACTTTCATCAAATAAGCCAATTTTTTTAATTACCTTTTTTTTAATAAACATTAACGACCCGGAAACAAAATCAACCTCAATAAATCGGGAAGAAGGTTTTTTATCAATTAAGCCACCACTCATTCGCCAACTGTCTATTTTTCCTCCATAATAAATTTTTTGTTGCTGACGCATCCCATAACCCCAAATATCAAAATATTTTGAAGCTTCCAAAAGCTCTGTATAATCTGTCAGGTTATTTAGCTTGTTGGGAAAAGTTAAAGAAATATCAGGATTGGCAATGGCAAAAATATCAATACCATCTTTTAAACCAAGTTTTATTCCCTCATTAACTCCACCAGCAAATCCTCGATTGTTTTTGGTATTATCAATAAAATAAATTTTATATTTTTTAAACCTAAAGCTTTTAACTTCTTTTTTTAATCGTTCAACCTCGCTTTGTGGTGTTTTAAAAAGAATAAAAATAAACCCAATTTTTAATTTTTCATTGTTATTTTGCATTTTGATTTTTGAATTTTGAATTTTTTATACCATACCACCAAAGAAAAATATAAGTAAGAAATTCCATATAGGCAAAACCCAAATCCAATGGAATTCTAAACAATCCATCTTTATATCCCCTATCTTCAACAAATCTCGCCCAAAACATATGGAGGGGATACAAAAAAATTTTTTTTAATGAGCTTTTCTCACCATTGTTAAATTTTTGTTTTGCCTCGCGAATGGCATAATCGGTAAATTTTTTATATGTCTGCCAAAGACTTCTGTATGAATGATGGTAAATTTTTCCCCTCAACTTTCCCACTTTTCCCTTGTTAATTTCAAATCTTTCATGGACTAAGGCTGGATTGATATAAACAGCATTTTTTTTAAAAAGCCTTAACATTTTATAATTTTCTCCTCCATATTTAATTGACTGACTTAAAAAATGATTTTGAAAAGGAATATAAAACCCATCGTATTTCCCTAATAACGAATAACGAATAACGAATAACTCTTTTATTTCTTTTCTTAAACTTTCCGATAAATATTCATCGGCATCCAAAACTAATACCCATTCTCCTTTGCATTTTCCCAATCCATATCTCTTTTGCTTCCCCAAATCTTCCTCATGATGAAGATAGACTTTAGCACCATATTTTTTGGCAATTTCCACGGTTTTATCAGTAGAGCAGTTATCAATAATTATAATCTCATCCACCAACCCCGAAACTGATTCTAAAGTTTTTTCAATTAATCCCTGGGCGTTTTTAGTAATCGTAAGAAGAGAAAGTTTGGATTTCATTTTAGTTTTTATTATACTCTATAACTGATGAAACAATGCTCAATATGCTTAAATAAAAAAATTATTCTCGCTCACAAAAAAAACATTTATTTATATTTTTTGTGTTATAAATGTCAAACCCTATTTTTAAACCCTCAACCGTCTCAAAAAGCAATAATTCGTTATTATAAAAATAATTTTGAATATTCGGCTGGATGCTCTAATAAAACAAAGATAATAAGACAAGCTAAAAAGATTTTAAAAAACCTAAAAAAATTAAATCCTAATGGTAAAACTTTACTAGATATAGGATGTGGCTTTGGCTATTTTTTAAGGGAAGCAAAAAAAGCGGGATTTCAAGTAGAAGGGGTCGAACCTTCAAATAAATTAACAACCCAATTAATTAAAAGTTTAAAACTGCAGGTAACTAATTTTTCTTTTGAAGAATATTTTAAAAGAAATAAGGAAAAGAAGAAATTTGATTTTATTACCATGATTCATGTCATAGAACACATTAAAAATCCTAAAAAATGGATTGAGATGGCTTCCTCTTTATTAAAAGAAAATGGCATACTTTATATTGAAACACCTAATCTCCAAAGCCACCTTTATAATGTTGAAAAAGAAAATTACACCTTTCTTACTCCGCCCGACCATCTTTGGATTTTTTCTCAACAATCATTTCAAACTCTCATTAAAAAAATACCCAAATTGAAAATTAATAAAATGTCTACTTATAGCTACCCCGAACATCTTATGGGAATAATAAAAAAATTATTAACTAAAAAGAATGTTATTCCTGCGAAAGCAGGAATTTATAAAGATAAGATGAATAAGTTTTTGATAAAATCACCAGAAACAACAAAAAATATCCTAATTTCAGACATAAAATATTATTTCTTTGACCGTATTCTTGCCACTCTTTTTACTCCTTTATTAAATATTGGTGGGTATGGCAGTATTTTAGAGCTTTATATCAAGAAGAAATAGCCAAATTGTAGATTATAGTCCGTTGCAATATAAAAATATTTTTTTAATAATAAAATAAGTTCATTTTAAAAATTAAAAATAATTAAAAAATAATTTTTTTATGTATAAAAACAACATTTTAT
>JBKBJJ010000072.1:0-3492 GCA_046293855.1 Microgenomates group bacterium
AAAGAAACCGAATGGCGATTTAATAATAAAGGAAGAATAAAAGAAAAGTTGATGAAATTAATTAAAAAACACATAAAAACCCATTTAAATAAATAGTTTTATAGTTGAAATTTATTTAGAGAAGACCATAAATCATATAAAACTTAATCCCAATATTTTTAAGAGAAAAACATAATTTCTCTATATTATTTGTTTTAAGGAAAAAAAATACCATTGAGATTTATCATAAATGGATTTTATTTTTATATTAATTTTTTTAGAAGAAGTTTTTTTTGGATTAAATAATCACTATTTATCAACAACTTTAATTTTATTTCTTTTGGTTAATTTTTATTTTAATAAAAATAAAAATTTATCAATCAAAATACCTAACATTCTAGGTTTTTCTTTTCTAATTTTTATTGTAAGTTTTTTTACATCTTTTTTTTATTCAGTTGATAAAAAAACAAGTTTAATTTCATTAATAGATTATATTTGTCTTTTTCTCATATCTTTGTATGCTTTTAATTTTAAGCAAGAGATTATAAAAATATTAAAAAAAAATATAACATTAATTATTCTGTTCTCGATTTTATTTTTTTTAATAAATCTTTTTTACCCAAATAAATTTTTCCCTCCAACAAGTTTAATTTGGACTTATGGTCATAGTCAATTGGCCAATTTTTTTATTATTCCTTATTTATTAAATAATAATTTAATTTTTTTGTTTTTAATAATTTTAAGTTTATCAAGAAGCGCTTTATTTTCAATCATTTTTGTTTATTTTTTTAAGTTAATTAAAGGTTATCGCAAAAATAAAATTTCTTCTAAAGATATTTATTTTTTAATTTTGTTAACAGGATGCTTATTAATTATTTCTTTTTTTTATAAAAAAGATAACTTTTTAGGTAATAGATTAAATTACTTTATTCAAGTAGTGAATTTTTTATTTTCAAATCCATTGAAGGCGGTAGGTTTAGGTAACGTTGGTGAAGTTTCATTACAAATGGCTCAAAGTAGATCTGAACTTTCGATTAGCTCACATAATTTTTTTCTTGATTTAGTATCAGAAATAGGTGTTTTTATTTTGATCCCATTTCTTTTAATATATCACAAAATTTTTAAAGAATTTTTTTTATCAGAAAAAGATAAAAAATTATTTTATCTTTTTTTTGGTTTAACAGGAATTTCTTTATTTGATTTTTCATTTAAATATACTTCATTTAAGCTTATATATTTTATGTTATTAGGATTATTAATAAAAGATAAAGCAGAATTTAGATTAAACCCAAAATATGTCGTTTATCCAATTTATTCAGTTTTTACTTTAATAATTTTAAGTGATATTTTTGTGAATTTAGGTTATTTCAAGCTTGCTTTTATTATGAATCCTTTCAACAATTTAGTTTTAGAGAAATACTTAAATAATGAAAAAAATAAATCGTTAATTAATAATAAGTTAGAAAAATATTGGTATTTTTTAAAAAATGATGATGAAGAAGAATTAAATTACCTTATTTATCAAAAAAAATTAAACAGGGATGAGAAGGTGATGGAACATTTTTATAATCTTATCTATAAATACCCAGCTTATTATTTGGATTATTTACCGGGTTATATTAAATTATTAGAAGAGAAAGACAGTAAAATTGATTACGGATCAATTGAAAAGCTTTTAAATAATATTTCAAAAAAATATTTTTTAAAAAATAAAAATTCTGAAGTTTTCAAAAAGTTAAGGTTTTACTGCAATAGGTTTGAATTAAGTTGTTATAATTTAGGGATATGATTACATTGGTTGAGCAGTTATTAGCTTTAATTATATTACTCTTAATTTCACCGATTTTCTTAATAATAAGTTTTTTAATTAAAATTACTTCTAAAGGATCGGTTTTTTTTACTCAAAAAAGAGTAGGAAAAGATTTAAAAATTTTTCAAATCTACAAATTTAGAACAATGGTGGAAGATGCTGATAGATTAAAAAAGAATTTACTTGATAAAAACGAAGCCGATGGACCGGTTTTTAAAATTAAAAATGACCCAAGATATACAAAATTTGGTAGATGGTTAGCAAAAAGAGGAATAGATGAAATTCCTCAATTAATTAATATTTTAAAAGGAGAAATGAGTTTTGTTGGACCAAGACCTTTACCGGTTGATGAGGCGAGGAGAATTCCTAAAAAATATTGGGAAAGGTTTATGGTAAAACCAGGAATTATTTCCACTTGGGCGATTAACGGAGCTTTTCATAACAATTTTAATCTTTGGATGAAAATGGATGTGAATGATGCTAAAAGAAAAAGTTTTTTTCATGATTTTTTGATTTTAATAAAAGGAATAAAATTATTTTTTATTTTTTTATTTAACGGAAAAAATGGGGAAAAATAAAGTTTTTATTATTATTCCAACAATAAGAAATCTTAAGTTTTTAAAATATTGGAAAGATGAATTTAAAGATTGTGTTGGGATTATTATTGAAGATAATTATAAAAAAAGTATTTCTTTACCAAAAAATTATTTTAAGAAAATTTATTATTTTAATTGGCAAAATATTGATTCTGATTTAGGCAAAAACTCCTGGATTATCTCACGAAAAAACGCCGGGATAAGGGTTTATGGTTTTTTAAAAGCATATCAACTAGGGGCTGAGGTAATTATTACTTTAGATGATGATTGTTATCCTGTCAAGAATCAAAATTTAGTAGAACAACATATAAAAAATTTAAATTTAAAAGCGGCAGCAGATAACTGGTTTTCTACCTATCCTCATGATAAGTTTAACTTTACCCGCGGTTATCCGTATCATATAAGAAATAAAAAGGAAGTGGTTATTTCCCATGGGCTTTGGAGTAATAAATTAGATCTTGATACTAAAACTGAACTAAAATTAAAAAAGCTAAACGAGCCAATTTTATCAAGCAATTACTTGCAATTTATACCAAAAAATTATTTTTTCCCGATGTGCTCAATGAATTTGGCTTTTAAGGTAAAAATTACTCCAATAATGTTTTTTCCGATGATGGGTTATGATAATTATGGCAATAAATGGCCGTTTGACCGTTTTGATGATATCTGGGCAGGGATTTTTACGAAAAAAGTGATAGATCATTTAGATTATGCGGTTGTTAATGGTATTCCTTTTGTTGAGCACAGAAAAGCATCAAATCCAAAAAAAAATCTTGAAAAAGAAAAAAAAGGTTTAATTGTTAATGAATATTTATATCAAAAAGTTAATAAGGTAAAATTAATAAGTAAAAATTTAAAAGATAGCTATCTTGAATTATTTGAAAAACTTGATTTTTCAGATATCAAAGATTTAGAACAAAAAAAATATTTTATAAAGTTAAAACAAGCTGCTAAAAATTGGGTTGAGTTGTTTTAAAAATGAGATTATTTGGTAAACAATTACATATTAGAGATAAAATTGGGTTTTTTTTAACAGAAAATTTCCTTTCAAAAAAAATTTTTGGAGATAATAGGTCGGTTTTTTTTTATGGTGGGGGTACACGAAGA
>JBKBJJ010000073.1:0-3424 GCA_046293855.1 Microgenomates group bacterium
AATTTTGGATATTATTGATTTAAAAAGAGGGGCAAAAATTTCCGGTTTCCGGGGATATTTCTTAAAAAATGAAGCAGCTTCCCTTCACTTTGCTTTACTGTGGTATGTCTTTAATAAGCTAATTAAAAAAGGTTACACTCCGATAATCGCCCCCGCCATTGTAAAAAGATTCGCCCTTTTTGGTTCTGGCCAATTTCCTTGGGGAGAGGCTGATGTTTATAAATTAAACGATGATGATGCTTACCTGGCTGGAACAGCCGAGCAACCAGTGACAGCTTATTTTTCTGATGAGATATTAAATGAAAAAGACTTACCTAAAAAATTTGTTGCTTTTTCCCCCTGCTTTCGCAAAGAAGCCGGCGCTTATGGTAAAGATACCAAAGGGCTATACCGTCTTCATGAATTTTGGAAAGTGGAACAAGTGATTATCGCTGAAAATGATTTAGCAAAAGCAAGAGTCTATCATGAAGAACTGCAAAGAAACTGTGAAGAAGTTTTGGAAGAATTAGAACTTCCCTACCGACGGGTAATCCTTTGCACCGGCGAGATGGGTGAGCCACAGATTTTCAAATATGATACGGAAGTCTGGATGCCTTCGCGAGGAGCTTATGGTGAAACGATGTCTAACTCAATTATGGGTGATTTTCAAACAAGAAGATTAAATATAAAATATCGAAAAAAGGATGGCAAAACAGAATTTTGTTATTCTTTAAACAATACTGCCGTTGCCTCTCCGCGAATATTAATTGCTATTTTGGAAAATTATCAGCAAAAAGATGGGTCGATTTTAATCCCAAAAGCTCTTCAACAATTGGTAGGATTTGAGAAAATTTATCCGAGATAAAATCATATTTTATTGGCATACTCCACATAAAGTCTTTCTTTATCGTCTCTTAACTTTTTTTCCCTACTTTTCAAAATTAACATTTTTCAAAATCAACTATAAAATTAAATTAAAAAAAATAAACTTAATAGTTATTTAACAAAATATTGCGATCGCATCAAAATTTTAAATAAAATTTAGGGCGATTTAACAATTAAAACCAATTTTAACTTGACAAATTAAAATAAAATCATTGACTGGTGGGAGTGGGAGTTTGATTAAACAAATGATCTCGACAAGAGACAGTTTTTTCTGTCCCGGCAATAAAATATTCAACTCTTCCAAAATAACAAACCTTTTCAACGACATTATCAGGCTTTTCAAACCAGGAACTAGAACCACTGTAATTTTTTAAAAGGTAACTCATGACTCTGTTCCAAATAGGCGCCGCTCCGGTCACACCAGAGGTTAAATACGGATGCATTGGGCTGTTATCATTATTTCCCACCCAAACCACCACTAAAAAATCTGGTGTGTAACCAATCGTCCAGTTATCTCTTTTATCATCGGTTGTCCCAGTTTTAACCGCCACTTTATAACCAGGAATTTCCAAAAAAGATCTGGCTCCAAAAGCCGGTTGTCTGGCAAAATTATCAGATAAAATATCGGAAATTATGTAGGCTATGCCAGGATCTAACTGCCTTACTTTAAAAGGAGAAAGGGTTTTTATCACTTTACCTGAACTATCCTCTACTTTAATTATTGGATTAAGGGCAACTTTATACCCTCCATTGGCAAAAACTCCAAAAGCAGTTGCCATATCAACTATTGTCACCTCGCCACCGCCTAAAGTAAGTGAAAGACCGTAACGTGACGGATCATTCCAGCTTGTAATTCCCATTTTTCGGGCATGATTAATAAAATCACTAATTCCTATTTGGCTTAAAACTTTAACGGCGGGAACGTTGTAAGAATTAGCCAAGGCAAAACGCAAAGGAATTTTCCCATGAAACCTTCCATCATAGTTTACTGGTTTATAAGGTGATGATCCTGGGATATTAAATACCACCGGTGAATCATCGATGATTGAGGCAGCAGTAAATCCTTTCTGAAGCGCTAAAGAATACATAATTGGCTTAATTGAAGAACCAGGCTGACGAAGGGCGAGAGTAACATTAAAAGCTCCAAATGGAGCTTTAAAATAATCAACCGAACCAACCATCGCTAAGATTTCCCCAGTTGGTGGTCGAGTTATTAAAATCGCCCCATTGCTAACATTTAGAGAGGCAATTTTCTCTAATTCTTCCTTTAATATTTTTTCCGCCTCATTTTGAATATTTAAATCAAGAGAAGTCGTCACTTTTAAACCTCCTGTTTCCACCTTGGAAATCCCATATAAAGACTCCAGTTGAGATTTAACAAAAAAAACGAAATGGGGGGCTAAAATTCGTGTTTTCAGGGGGACAATATTAAGAGGTGTTTTTTTTGCTTTTTGATACGTCGCCTCGTTAATGTAATTTTGATCTCTCATTGCCTTTAAAACATCATTTCTTCTTGATAATGCGGCAATGGGGTTATTATACGGAGAATAAAGAGAAGGTGCCTGCGGTAATCCAGCCAACATTGCTGCTTCTTCTAATTTTAAATCCTTGGCGTCCTTACCAAAATAAGTTCTGGCTGCCTCCTGTATCCCATAGGAAGAACCTCCATAGGCAACCTGATTAAGATACATTTCTAAAATCTGCTCTTTTGTAAAAAGACGTTCTGCCCACAAAGCTAAAATTATTTCTTTAATTTTACGAGTAATTGTCCGCTCTGGGGTTAAAAGAGCTGATTTGACTAATTGTTGAGTTATAGTTGAGCCGCCTTGAATTTCTTTTTTTATAACAGCCTCTTTTATCGCTCTTAAAACACCTGAAAATAAAGCTACTCCCCGATGTTTATAAAAATCTTTATCTTCGATAGCAATTGTCGCCTGGGCAACATAGGGAGGGAGATTTTTTAAAGAAACTGGAGTTCTGTTTTGGTTTCGGTATATCTCATAGAGTAACTGGCCATTTCTATCTAATATATGAGTTGAAAGAGGAAAGTTTATTTTTCCGATATTGTTTGGTGAAGGTAAGCTTTTAATAAAAAAATATGATTGATAAATAGAAACCATTATTAAAGTTGTCAGACTCCCTAAAACAAAATACCGAAACTTAAGGGAAAAAAAATCAAGTTGAGGAAGATTAATCTTAAAGCGTGGAGGAGATATTTTAATTTTTGGTAAATGGATTTTTTCAAAGGTGATCTTTGGAAATCTAATTTTAACTACCTTGATTTGGAAAATTTTAATCTTTGGGATACGAATTACTGGAAGTTTTACCTTTAGAATTAGTTTTAAAATAAACAAAAAAACTTTTTGTGTGGATTCGCCGATAATAATAAAAAAGGAAATAAAAAAATAAATCCAGCTAAATAAAATATTTGATAGTTGCGATAAAAACAACCTAAATTTATAAAATCCGCCTCTTTTCATTAAACTAATTTTACCAAATATTATAGGTTTTTCAATGAAAGATCAATTTAGTCCATCTTTATAAGTTTAGCTTTGACTAC
>JBKBJJ010000074.1:0-3139 GCA_046293855.1 Microgenomates group bacterium
AAGGACTTTTTTGATTAAAAACCGATTTAATTAAGCCATTTAGAGCTAACCGCAATTCCTGATAAGATTTAAGATATTCTTTTATTAGTTTATCATCGGTTAATTTTTTCTTTTAACAATAACTTCAAACCAATGTCGTGATTCAAGAAGTGAACCACGACTATTATAATAAAATTTTACTTTATCAAGATAGTGAAATCTTCCGTAGCCTTCCGCAATATTGGCGGCGATAGATTCGGTGCTATCAACAAATTGATATCCGAATAATCTTTTTCCTTCATAATCGAGATTATTGAATATCTTCCAAGCAATATCACCAAGTTTTCTTGCTAATTTATAAGTTTTTTAAATTTTCTAATGTTAAATATTTTGTCATTTTTCTTTAATTTCTCAATTACTCAATTTCTTAATTACTTAATTTCTGGATCTACTTCTCTTGCTTTTATCAAATACTCCATTGCTTTTGTTTTATCACCATCTTCTTCATAAAGCAAAAATAAACTATAAAGAACATCTCTTGCTTTTGGGTTTTTTTCTAACATTTGTTCAAGATTTTTTATCATCTGTTTTCTCTCTCTTTCTTTGGCAAAAACTTCATCCTCGACTCTCTCTCCATAAATTTTTTTATATTTTTCAAATTCCTGGGGAAATTGAGGAAGATTTTTTATTTTTTGCAAAAACTCAATCGCTGCTTGTCTATCATTGTTTATTAACCTTAAATAGAGGGGGGGAATTTTTTGGCTATAAATTAGGTTAATAAATAGAATTGAGAAGATAATAATGAAAAATAATATTTTTAAAATTGTGAACTTTTGCTCTATATTTTTGATTTTTGATTTTTGATTTTTAATATTTTTTTTATCCTTCATATTTTTTATTATAGCCTGTTTTTTTATTTAAGATAGTATGGTATCTATTCAACGATCGCACTAAAGATATACATATTGGTTATTAGGGATATTAAATACAGGAGAGAGAAGAAAGATAAAGCAGTGAAGATGGAAATTAGTAAAGCTTTTTATATTTTAATTTTCACCTCTTAATCCGTATCGTAAACTACTTCACTTATTAATTTAACCCAATTTAACTTCAAAGAAGGTTTCAAAAGTATTATAATTTTTCTATGGAGGAAAATTTTTCCTTGGTGGTTGATCGGTTGATTACTTTAAGCCTAGCTTTGGTGGCCGCTTTTTTGGCGGCAGGGTTGACATTGGTTTTATTTTATCTTTTTCTTATTTATCTTCGTTTGAAAAAAAGAGAGGAGATTTCTTTGGAGATGGTGACTTTGGAGGTGCGCCTACCAAAAGATAATGAGATTAAAATTGACGCCGCCGAGCAGATGTTTGCTTCTTTTTCCTCTTTGAAAAAAGGCGGCTGGTTTTCCTTTATGGATTTGGATGATGTTTTGGCTTTTGAGATTGTTGGCAAAAAGGCTGATATCAGATTTTATGTTTCGGCGCCGTCGCGGATTATTGACTTGGTGGAGAAAACTATTTATGGCTATTACCCCAACGCCGATATTAAAAGAGTGGAGGAACCTAATATTTTTTCCGAGGAGGGAAAGGTAGCTTTTGGGGCGTTAGTTCAAAAAGAAGTCGCTTATCTGCCTTTTAAGGTTTATAAAGATTTAAGCGTTGACCCCCTCTCTGCCATCACCTCATCCCTTTCAAAGATGGGCGATGAGGAAGGAGCAATGATTCAAATTCTGGTCAGACCGGCTGACTCCAAATGGCAAAAATTAGGCAAAAATTATGTCGCCTCCACCAAAAAAAACGAAGCCAACCCAGAAAAAGCTACCTTCAAAACTGATCCCAAAACCCTTGAAAAAATTGATGATAAGTGTTCAAAACCAGGATTTGAAACCTGTATTCGCTTTGTTGTTTGCGCCGCCACTAAAGAGGCGGCAAATATGCATCTTAAAAATATCAAAACTAGTTTTACCCAATTCAACAGTGATTTAAACGGTTTAAAGGGAGCAAAGACTCTTTTTGCCGGCAGCTTTATGATTAATTTTATTTATAAATTTTTTCCAGTTTGGCAGTTGCCTTTTTTTAAATCGGTTTCAATTTTATCCGCCGATGAGTTAGCAACGATTTTTCACTTTCCCAACAAAAGCGTGGAGACGCCCCATATTCAATGGCTTAAAGCCAAAACTGCCCCAGTTCCTGCTGAGGTGCCAACCCAAGGAGGGACAGCCATTGGTTTTGGTTATTATCGAGGAGTAAAAAGACCAGTTCATATTAGCTTTGATGATCGGCGTCGCCATGTTTATATCATTGGAAAAACCGGGGTGGGAAAATCAGTTCTTCTTCACGATATGGCAATCCAAGATATCAAAGCCGGTCATGGAGTTTGCGTCATTGATCCTCACGGTGACTTGATCGACGATATCATAAAATATATTCCACCCGAGAGAGCTGAGGAGGTGATTTATTTTGATCCCTCCGATACTGAAAGGCCGATGGGGCTTAACCTTTTGGAGGCAAAAAACGAAGAACAAAAACATTTTATCACCACCTCAATCATCAATTTAATGTACAAGCTTTATGATCCCCAAAGAACCGGGATTATTGGCCCGCGATTTGAGCATGCTGTTCGAAACGCAATGTTGACGGTGATGAGTGAGCCAGGAGCAACTTTTGTTGAGGTGGTGAGATGTTTAACTGATTCCAAATATGTCCAAGAGCTTTTACCCAAGGTTACCGACCCAATTGTCCGCCGCTATTGGACTGATCAGATTGCCCAAACTTCAGACTTTCACAAAAGCGAGGTTTTGGATTATATTGTCTCCAAGTTTGGCCGCTTTGTCACCAACAAAACCATGAGAAATATCATTGGCCAATCACAAAGCGCTTTTGATTTCAGAAAAGTGATGGATGAAGGGAAAATTTTGCTTATCAATCTTTCCAAAGGAAAATTAGGCGAGGAAAACTCTTCCTTTTTAGGCTTGGTTTTGATCCCAAAAATACTGGTGGCGGCGATGAGCCGGCAGGAGATACCTGAGCCGCAGCGGCGAGATTTTTTCCTTTATGTTGATGAGTTTCAAAACTTTGCCACCCCTGATTTTGCCACCATTCTCTCTGAGGCACGAAAATATCATCTAAATTTAACTGTTGCCAACCAGTTTATCGGTCAGATG
>JBKBJJ010000074.1:3149-3400 GCA_046293855.1 Microgenomates group bacterium
TTTTCGGGTGGGGGTGACGGACGCCTCCTACTTGCAGCGAGAATATCAGCCGGTTTTTGGCGAGTCAGATTTAATTAATGTTGAGCGCTTTCATGCCTATATGAAAACAATCGTTGGCAATGAACCAGTGACGCCATTCTCAGTTGATTTAACCAAAGATATGAGCAAATTCAAAGCCGGCGCCAATGAGAAAATTGCCCAGGCAATTATTCAGCTTTCCCGACTTAAATACGGTCGGCCAAAGGAGCTGG
>JBKBJJ010000075.1:0-3355 GCA_046293855.1 Microgenomates group bacterium
ATAAAATTATACCTAATATAAAAAATGTTATTTGTATTTTTCCAATCATAAAAGACATTCCATCATTAAGGCATCCTTTAGTTGATCCGCCAAAACCCCACATTGATTGCCAAAGTTGAGTTAAACATAAAAAGTGATCGTTAAAATTAGTTTTCGTCGCCACTTCTTTGGCCCAAGTATATTTCATTTCAACAATTGCCGGTAGCCAAAAATAAGCTGATAGGACTAAAACAAAAAATAAGCTGAAAAAATTGTTTTTTTTATTTTTCAAAAGAGCAATGAAAATAATAATAATGGGTATAGAAACGAGAGAAAGAATATTATGTGATGTTATTAAAAGAGAGAGAATAATTGAGGTTAAAAAAAAAGTTTTTTTATTTATTTTCAAACTATTTTCGTAAATTAAAAACAAAGCAAAAGGAAGAAGAGCTAAAAACCAAGTTTCAGCCAAGTTCCCTCTAACAAAAATATTTAAGGGAAAATAAAGAGAGGTAATATAGAAAAATCCGCCTAAAATTGAGGGGAGGAAATCAAAAAATTTTTTAAAGAAAAGGTATGTTCCCAAAAAACCAACGATTAAAGCTAAAAGAAATGAAAGTTTTAGTGAATTAACGACATCAAACCCGATAATGTTAATAACAGAAGTAATCCAGTAAGAAGCAGGGGCATAAAAATTAAAAACAGGATATCCTAATTGGTAGTTCATATCAGGCGCCACCCGAGGAGGAATATGAAAATTTTTTAATTCTTTAACAAATTGCTGAATTCTTGCCGGCTGAGTGGAGTCGTGAAAGGTAAAAAAATAATTATTTGGTAAAAGATGGCGACCTAAGGAAGAAATGATTATAAATAAAAGGATAATAAATAATTTTTTCATTAAATTATTTCAATTTCAAATAATAATTCTTTGGCTTTTTTTAATTTTTCGTTATTAATATTCTTGAGTTTATTTTTGTAAATATATAGATTTGATTTTTTGTTTAAATGATTTATTCTTAGGTAATCTTCACTCAATTTTTTAAGGGTGATTCTTCCAATTAAGCCATTTTCTGTTAATCCTGTATCAACAATAAAATCTGGCGGATTTTCTTTAAACAGCTTCTCAAAACTATCATTTTCTTTTTTGATTTTTTCCATCCAAGGGTAATATTCAACTATTCTTATAGGAGGGTTTATATTTGTTAAATAATAAATTAATGGATCATTAGGAATAACTAATAATGTATCATTTTTATCTTTTAAGACATTGATTATTTTTCCGTATTTTTCTGATTCAGAATAGTTTATATAAAAATCATTTAAAAAATCTCTTTTCTTAAAAAAATTTATATTTTTTAGAATTAAAAAAAAGTTTGTAACAATTATTAAGAAAAGAAAAATTCTAGTTATTTTTTTATCTTTTTTATAAATATAAATAAGACTTAAAATGATTAAAAAATAAAAATAACCAATCCAAGGTAGCATATGAAACTTTGGAAAATCTTGAAATTTTAATAGTTGGTCCCTTGTGTTTGAAAGATAAAGTAAAAGTGTTAAAAAAATAAAAAAATAAAAAAATTTTCTGTCTTTTTTGAATGAAAAAATTAATATGTAAAGGAAAGATAAAGTAAAAGGGATGGTTAAAATACTTATATCATCATATGGAGGTAGTAAAGATTGAAATGGAAAAATTAAAAAATTAATTAAGTTAATTTTTTTTTCATAACTTGGGATGTAGTATTTAATATTGTAGAAAATTGTCTCTTTTATGTAGGATTTGTAATTGATAATAAAACCAAATATAAAAAAACTTAAAAAGGTTAACAAGATCAATATAAAGCGATTCTTTTTTCTAGTAATAAAAAATTTAAAAATAAATAAAAAAGCAATGATCGGCCATAAAGGAAGAAGAGAAAAAAAACTTAAAAAAAATGCCAAGCAAAAAAATATTGTCTCTAAAATACTTGTTTTTTTATATATGTATTCTTTAAAAATATTTCCTATTATAAAAACAAAAGGATAAACAGCTAAAGTTTCTCCTAAATTTTGATAGCCTAAAAAAAATAGTTTTATAAATTCAAAGATGAAAATAAAAATTAAAGATGTTTGCCTGAAGAAAATAAATAATAAAATATTCCAAAAAAAACTATAAAAAAATATTGACATTCTTTGAATTCCGATATATTTATATAGATTTTCTGGTTTAAAAATAGATTCAGTTATTGCACTTAAATAATAAATTATAGGTTGATGGTGAGAAAATATATCGTTATATATTTTTTTATTTTTTAAAATAAGACTACCAACATACCAATGTCCAACCTCATCACCAAATCTTAAGTAATATCTTAAGTTATATGAGGCGTAGAAAGAAATTGATAAAATTAATAAAAATATTGATAAAGTTAAAAAATTTTTAACGGAGATTAATTTTTTCATAAATAACATGATATATTTTACTAAATTTAAAGATGTTTTTATTAGCTTATATAAAAATAAATTATTAGCTTTTTTAATTTTATTAGGTTTTTTTGCTTATTTGTTAATATCTTTTCCATCAGGAAAATACTATTGTTTTCATGATAAATGTGGATTGTATTTTTGGGGAGCCCATATTCATGATGGGGTATGGCATTTGGCAGTAATTGAAAATTCTTTTAAACATTACCCTTTTTTTCACCCAGTTTTTTCTGGAGCTATCTTAACAGGATACAATTTTTTATTGGATTTAATTATATATTTATTTTCAAAGGTTGGTGTTAATTCTTTAGATCTTTATTTTAGATTATTTCCTTTTTTATGGTTTGTTTTTTATACTTATACAACTTTAAAACTAGCTTCCAAAATATCTAAAAAGTTTATTTTAAAATTTTTTATATTATTTTTTAATTATTTTGGAGCATCTTGTGGATTTTTATTATCTTTATATCATAATAAAACTATTTTTGGCTCGTCTTCAAGGCTTGCAATGCAATCATTACTTTCTCCTGTAAATTTACAATTTAGTATATCTTTGATTTTTATAAATTTAATTTTAATAAATTATTTTAATAAGAATTCGTCAACAAAGTATTATCTATATGGTGTTTATTCTTTTATAAATTTTGGTTTAAAGTTTTATAGCGGTGTAATAAATCTTTTTTTAATATTATTTTTACTAATAATTGAAAAAGAATCTTTTTTAAAAAAAATTAATAGTTTTTTAATAGTTTTTTTACTTTCTTTTGCTTCTATTATATTTTTTTATAATCCTTTTAATGCTATTAAAACAGGATTTCCTGTCATTTTTTCGCCTTTTTCTCAAGTTAATTACTTAATAGAACAACCAACCTTATTTTATATGCCTAACCTAGCAAATATTTTAAATATTTTGAAA
>JBKBJJ010000076.1:0-3350 GCA_046293855.1 Microgenomates group bacterium
GCAAAACTTTCGGTGACCTCATCCTCTTTTATTCCCCAAGCTGCCTCTATCATCCTAACAATCTCTTTTTGATTTTCATTGAGTCTTTGAAAAAAATCATTTAGTCTTTTTCTCTTATCGCCTGATAAAATTCCAAAGATTGGGTCATCAGGGCTAACAAAAGTTCTCACCTCACCCCTCTCTCCTCTTCTTCCCACCCGACCCACCAATTGAAGATAGCTTCTTTGGTACTCAAAAGGAGAGGCGGCCAAAAGAAGAAACCCTTGTTTTTTCACTTCCTCATCAGGACGCAAATCAACTCCTCGACCAATCATTTTCACTGTGATCAAAACTCGCTTTTTTTCACTGTCTGAGGCTGAGGAAATCCATTGATAAAGCTGCCAATCCTCTTCTTGGTTTTGCGCTGATAAGATATTTATCTCTAAACTACCCTCACCTATCAGCTTCTCTTGCAGTTGCCTGGCTTCTTTGGGATCAGAAACGACAACGAGAATATTTTTTTGATAACAGGTAAAAACTGCCTCCGCTATCGCCTTTGATTTATCCTCTTTGTTGGGAAAAAATAAAAATGAGCTAATGCGATTGTCTGGATAATGGCTAGGAATCAATCTTGTCTCCAAACCATAACCCTCGTAAAGCCTTCGCGCCACCGTTGAGGCAGTGCCGGTGAAGCCATAAATGCGATTAAATTTTTGATAAAATTCAAAGGTTGACAGACGATCTTTCTCGATTGTCACTGTCTCAGGCAGTGAAAGATTATGTTTTATATGAAGAAAAATCTCAACCAGTGGTGAAAATTTTTTCTCCCTCTCCTGATAACCAGTTGTTGGCGCCAAAGGAATAATTTTTCCTTCTTTAATAACATAATCTTCTCCCTCAACCATCAATAAAACACTAATTAAACTCTCATTTAACTCCGGATCAGCAAACCAAAAATAAGGTGGATTTTCATCATAGGTTTTTTTCAATTCTTCTAAAAACTTAAGGCTTGGTTGAAAATTAGGTTCTGTTTTTCTTAGCCTCCCAATAATAAAACTCTGAAGGAAAAGATAATCAAATTCACCCAGCAAGCTCTCCCTTATTTCTTTCTCAGATAAATGTTTTTCTTTTAATCTTTGAATATATTTATCAAAAAGCTTTGAGGAGCCAAGAGAGATTAACACTTGAAGATCATCAATGAATTTTCTCTCATCATTTAGGGCTTCATCATACTCTTTTGGATCAATTGTTATTTGCCCTCCTTGGTAATCAAATTTAAATACCGGTCTTTTTAAAAGGTTAAGATCATTTTTTAGGTGTTCCAAAAAATCTTCCAAAAATTTGGCTGTTTTTATTTCTTCACTGATTATCTCAGGAGTTATCGCCTCATCCATTAAAAGCTGATCAATCTCATCTAAAACCAAAAGGGGATTGCCGGGAAAAGAAGGGGCCTGTTTTAAAAATGACAGTTGATACCAATGAATAAAATCATGCCAATGGCCAAAAATAATTTTTTTTCCGCCAATTTCCTCAAGTCTGTTTAAACTTAATTTTCCTATTTGGTCTCTAATCCCTAAATAATCTGCAAAATTTAAAAATTGGTTGTAAGCTTCCTCCAGTAAATAAGGGTTGACTTGATGAATATGGATATTAGTTTCTCTTTTCTCCAACCAAGCTAAAAAAATCGGAATAACCACCTGGCTTTTCCCCTCCCCGGTTTTCATCTGAAAAATTGCTCCTTTTCCTTTTTGATAATAATCAATCGCCCTGATTAAAGCTAAAACTTGCTCTTTGTGAAGAAAAAAATCCTCCATTTTACCTTCTTGCCTTTGCTTTTCTCTTTGAAAAAGAGTAAATTGGGTAATATAATAAACTAAATCTTGATACCAATCTTCTCTTTTTTCCTCTAAAGGCTTTCCCTCAAGCCCCCTTTGGGTATCAGCTAATATTGAACTGATCAATCCCTCCTCTTTTTGATTGGGGTTTTGATAATGCTCTAGTTGTTGGGGTGAAAAAACAGGCTGCAAATGGACTTTTAGTCTTCTTAAAACGCCTTCTTCTGGACTAGTTAACATTTTTTTATTATAACCTTTCTTTAATATAAATCCAACTTGCCGAAAACTACCTCTTGACTTTTTAAAATTTTATCTTATAATATTTTTTAATATCTCTTATGCCAACATTAAAAGAGCTTAGCATTCAACAAGCAAGTGAAAGTCATCAACTGCCTCAAGAATTAGGTAGATCTTATAAGAGAAGAAAAGGCGTGTCGTTGGCAGGACTGTTTGCTTTTTCATCTCTTTTGGCTGGCTGCAATTTCCTTCCTCAAACCTCAACACCAACTCCCACTCCTGAATCAATCACTTATTCTGATTTTTTTGGCTTATTGGAAAACTTACCCGCATTAAACAACAATCCAGAGGTTCAAAAACTAACAGCCACCCAAGATGAATTTCTTAAAAATTTTCCTCAGGCTCAATTTGGAGAAAAGATAATTCTGGGGATCGATAATCCTGATTATGTTTTAAGAAGTTTTGTTAATGAAAAGGGGGAGCCAACTGGTTTAGGAATAGTTACTTATTTTGAAAAAGATAGACAACCAACAACAAGAATAGTTGCCGAGATTCCCCCTTTTGTTGTTGATGATAAAACCTCTTCTTTTGCTGGCCAAGTTGCCGCCGGTCTGGTAGTTCTTGATCAGGCAACAACAGAAAAAATTGTTAATTCAAAAGAGCCAATAGCTATAAATATTACCCAAGATGGCGACTTTGTTCTTCTTTTAATGGTATTGGAAAAAGGAGTAACCTGGAACCAATTGATCCAACAATTATCAACAGCCCCTAATGAACAAGCAAGAGCTCAAATTTTATCATCGGCAATTTCCCAGATGGTAATTACCAATCCTGAAGATGGTCATCTTTATTCTTTGCCAACAGAATTTAAAGCAAAAGTTTCTGATTTACTAATACCCGTTTCTTATCAATCTTCCCCACCCGCTCCCCAACCAAAAGAGACACCAACCCCCACTCCCACCGAAACTCCCACACCCATTCCCACTCTTCCAGCTGAAACTGTAGGCGGAATTGAAGGCATACCTGATCCAAAAATTACCAACCCTGAACTTTTTAATCTGCAAAAACCAGATGCTCCTATCCCCCAGTTTGTCAACGCCATGAAGATGGCAGGGATTGAGGTGACGGGAGAGGAAGTGGCTCAAGGGATAACCTACCAACAACTTAAAGACAAAGACGGCAAGCCTTTTATCGTTGCCGTCTATAACCTTGATCCTAACCCCTCCAAACAAGGCGAAACTTTAGAGGGACCTATTCCTCTTATGATTTGGGATAAAGAGGGGGGGTGGGATGTAGTAA
>JBKBJJ010000077.1:0-3294 GCA_046293855.1 Microgenomates group bacterium
GATCTTCTCCAGACAATTAAATTACTGGAAAAAGCAAAAAATTTTTTAACTCAGTTGGCTAAAGAGGGGAAAACCCTTTTGCTAGTTGTCACAAAAAAACCTTTTGCCTTAAAAACTCTTGAACTTTGTCAAAAAAACAACATCCCGGCGATAACAACCAAATGGCCGGCCGGTCTGCTTACTAATTTTGATTACATCATCAAAAATGTCAAAAAATTAAAAACAATGAGGCAAGAAAAAGAAAAAGGGGCTTGGAGCAAATTTGTCAAACATGAACAACTTAAGCTAAAGAAAGAGTTAGGCAGGTTAGAAAAATTTTACGGCGGGATTGCCAATTTAAAAAAAATACCCGATGCCCTTTTTATTGTTGATATTAAAAAAGAAAAAAATGCCGTTGAAGAAGCAAAAAGATTGGGAATCCCTATTGTTGCCTTGGTTGATACCAACTGCGACCCAAACAAGGTTGATTATCCTATTCCAGGAAACGATGATTTAGAAGGAAGCGTCAACTATTTTGTAAACCAAATTATTGAAGCCTATACTCAAGGTTTGAAGTTAAACAACTCGCCAGCTGGCGGATTTTAATTTATCATTTTAAAACTTTGTATAGCCTAAATTTATGTCAATTAGTTTTGATATCAACAAACTCAAAAAACTTCGTCAAGAAACAGGAATTTCCTTCTCTCTTTGCAAAAAAGCTTTAGAGGAGTCCAACAATGATTTAAATGAAGCTAAAAAACTACTTCAAAAATGGGGAGGAGAAAAAATTGCCGATAAACAAACCCGGTCAACGACACAAGGAGCGATCTTTTCTTATATTCATCACAACAAAAAAGTTGCCTCTCTTGTTGAGCTCGTTTGCGAAACTGATTTTGTTGCCCAAAACCGCGATTTTCAAAAATTAGGAGATGCACTGGCAATGCAGGTTGCCTCTATGAACCCGCAAAATATTGAGGAGTTTCTTTCTCAAGAGTATATCCGTGATCCCAGCAAAAAAATTGCCGATCTTATCAAAGAAGCAGTCTTGAAATTTGGAGAAAATGTTAAGATTAATCGATTTATTAGATGGAGCATTTAAAAATAAACTCTAATTTTTAAATTCTAAATCCAATGGGAAAAAATTATGTTTTTAATTTTGAATTTTGATCATTAGAATTTGTTAGAATTTAGAGTTTAGAACATAGGATTTGTATTATATGGACCTCCTCGCCCAATTTCAACAACAATCGGCAAAAACAATCGAATCTTTAAAAGAGGAGTTAAAATCTTTTCGCACCGGCCGGGCCACTCCCAGTTTGGTTGAAAATATTATTGTGGAAACATATGGAGGAACCAGTAAACTACGTCTGATGGAGTTGGCAACAATTATCACCGAAGGACCACAAATATTATCAATTATTCCTTTTGACCCCTCAGTGCTAGTTGATATTGAAAAAGCAATTCTTAAATCTTCCTTAGGGATCACTCCTCAAACACAAGCTGGCAAAATTCTTTTAAAATTACCACCGCTGTCGCAGGAGCAAAGGGAAAAACTGATAAAGCTTATCGGCCAGACAGTTGAAAATAAAAAACAAATCATAAGAAATTTACGTGATTATATCCGAAAAAATATTAAAGGAAAATTTGAAAGAAAAGAAATGAGCGATGATCAAAAATACCAACTGGAAAAAGAGATTGATCAGGAAACTCAAAAATTTCTCCAAGAAATTCAAAAAATAAAAGAGAGTAAGGAAAAAGAGATTTTAGAAATATAATTTTATAACTTTTGGATTAACAATGACAGTTATAATATTTATTTTTATTTTATCTCTTCTTGTAATTGTTCATGAACTGGGTCATTTTATTGCTGCAAAAGCCGCTGGAGTATTGGTCGAAGAATTTGGCATCGGTTTTCCTCCAAGAATTTTTGGGATAAAAAAAGGAGAAACTTTATACAGTCTAAATCTCATTCCATTAGGAGGTTTTGTCAAGTTGTATGGAGAAGAATATGTGGAGGCAAAATCGAAAATCAATCTTACAGCTGACAAGAAAAATTCAAAATCAAATAATAGAGCTTTTGTCTATAAAAAGCCCTGGCAAAAAGCCTTGATTATCGCAGCCGGCGTTATTGGTAATTTTCTACTCGGTTGGGTTTTAATCTCTTTTTTATTCACAAAAGGGGTACCGGTTCCAACCAATAAAGTGATTATTGAAAAAGTCCAAACCGGCTCGCCAGCGGAAAAAGCTGGGTTAAAAGAAAAAGATGTCGTTGTCTCTTTCATTTCAAAAGCCTCCTCTGTTTCAATTAAATCTCCCAATGAATTTATCGCCTTAACTAAAAAATCCGCCGGCCAACAGATAAAGCTTGTAGTATTAAGAGAAAATAAAAAACTAACTGTCGAGTTGTCTCCCCGAAAAAATCCACCACCGGGTCAAGGACCAATGGGAGTTATGATTAGCTCATTTGTTGAAAAAAAATATCCGTGGTATCAGGCGCCTTTTTTAGGATTGGTTGAGGCCTTTGCTATTACCCGGAAAATAGTAATGGAAATAATAAAAACAATCTATCAGTTTATTTCATTGCAAAAACCCTCTGTTGAGGTAGCAGGACCGATTGGCATTACCGCCTATACTGCCAAAGCATTAAAGTTTGGCCAAAATGCCTTTTTAGAATTCATCGCCCTTCTTTCTCTTAATCTGGCGGTTATCAATATTCTTCCATTTCCCGCCTTAGATGGTGGCCGATTAGTCTTTGTCGTTTATGAATGGATCAGCAAAAAAAGAGTTAATCAAAAAATTGAACGTTATGTCAATTTTATTGGCATCATAATTCTTTTGTCACTGGCAGTTTTAGTCTCTTTAAACGATCTGTCAAAAATCATTCATTAAGATTCTTATGAAACTCAAATACGAAAATATTACTATTTCAGGAGGAGTTGCAACCGGAAAAAATACCCTGGCCAACAATCTTAAGCCTTACTTGAAACCTTATGGATGGAAATTTGCCTCAGGTGGTCAGCTTTTGCGAGATTTCACCAATGAATATGTTCTCCCGGTTGCCAGCCTGGCTGATAAAAAATTCCACCACCAGCTTGATGAGAGAACGAGAAGACTTCTCACAAAAGAGGGTCATTATGTTATAGAGGCATGGCTGGCCGGCTTTATCGCTCGTGATTTAAAGAACACCTTAAGAATCCTTCTTGTTTGCAGCAACGACGCTTTACGAGTTGATCGCGTTGCCAATCGAGATAAAGTTTCCATCAGTGAGGCAAAAAGATTTATTAAAGAAAGAGAGGAGGATAATTTTAAAACTTG
>JBKBJJ010000078.1:0-3283 GCA_046293855.1 Microgenomates group bacterium
CTTCATATCTGTTGCTCCTCTTCCATAAAGTTTCCCGTCTTTCTCATATGGTTTAAACTGTTCCTCTTTGCCGGATACCACATCAAGGTGAGCGTTTAAAATCACTTTAAATCTTTCAGGCCTTTCCTTTTCTTTATAAATTAAAGCAGAAGGGACGCCGTTTTTTTCAAAACGTTCAATGGTCACCCCGCCTTTCGCGAAAGGCGGGGTAAAATCTTTAACCTCCTCCAAAGCCACCTCTAAAACTTTTTTAAGGATTTGAGGGTTGTCTTTGGTGGAGGGGAGGGAGATGAGTTTTTTTGAAAAAGATAAAATTTGGTTAATCATAATAAGTTAATTGTAATAGAATATAAGGTTTTTTGTTAAATCCCTTCCACATCCGTTACCAATCCTTCTTTGACAACCTTTTTAAAATCATTATCAAAACTTGCTAAATATTTTATTTTATTATCTTGGATGATTTTTAAATGAAAAGCATCCCTTGGTCGCAGATGATATTTTTCAATGAGAGGATAAATTGAGAGAAGAGCTGATTGATCCCATTTAATATTAACGTAAAAAGGATTAACTTTAGCGATTACTTTTAATGATTGTTGGAGTGAGTTTTCTTTGGGGATAAGGTTGGCTTTTTGGTATTTTAAAATCGCATATAAATATTCATCGATAGTTAATGGAGAAAGACAAAAAATTAATTTATGGTTTAAAAGCTTCTTCAACAACCTTTGAGCTAAAGGATTAAATGGATGACCAACAATCTGCCAGGCAATAAGAATATTGCTATCAATATAGACTTTATTCATAAGACTCCTTAACTTCTTTAAACATCTTGATTGCTTGTTTTTTTGTCAATGGTTTTTTTAATTTAAAAGTAGGATGAAGATTTATGAGAGATGGTGGGTTGTAATCATTTGTTTCTTTGATAATTCTTACCAAAGGTTTTTTGTTTTTAGTCACTACTACCTCCTCGCCGCCAAAATATACTTGATTGATGATTTCAAAAAGTTTTTTTCGAGCTTCTGTGGAGCTTACTATTATCGTATTTAGCATATTTTACATTTTATACATATGTTACATATTTGTCAAGAATAAGTCAAAGATCATCAAAAATCTAACCGAAAATGTGTTAATCCATCACTTGTTCTTGCTTTATAAGCCGAGATGGTTTTTTTCATAAGATTAATAAAATTATTTTGTTAATATTTTCTAAAGGTTTTTTGATTAGATTATGATTAAGAAAGAATTTTTTCTTGAGGTATAATAATACCAATGGACAATCAGAGTCAATTTTTAAAAAAACGGGCAAAAGAGTTTTGGGAAAGAGCAATAGAGGATTTGGAAAAAGGACGATATAACCTTTGTGCTTTAGATGTTGAACAAGCAGTTCAGTTATGGTTAAAATATTTGATTTTCCAAAAAGCCGGTGATTTTCCAAAAACTCATTATTTTTCAAAACTAATTATCACCCTAACCGAAATTTATGATTCTTCTTTAATCTCCAATTTTTATCAAGCCAACATCCTTCAGTTCACCAGTTTAGAAGACGCTTATTTAACAAGCAGATATCTTCCAAAAGAATTTAGTAAACAAGAGGCAGAGCAACTTATAGAATTTGCCAGCAAATTATTTAAAATTTTGGAAAAGTTAACCGATGAAAAATTTATATAAATCTTTAGCCGACCAAAATGAGCAAAGAAAAAAATATTTTCTCAAACCCCTTTTTTATGGAAGAGAAGTAAAAAAAATTGTGGAGAAAATGTTACCAGGAGCAAAAGTTATCCTTTTTGGATCAGCAGTTAGCGGCAAACTTCATCCAGAGAGCGATTTTGATATTTTGATTGTTACCGACCATCATTTTTCTGACATCTTCAAACAGTCAAAATTTAAATTAGCAATTCAAAAACCTTTCCCCAACAACCCATTTGAGATTCATATCGCCACTCAAAAACAGTTTGAAAATTGGTACAAAAGATTTATTAAAAACAATTACTTGCAAGTATAAATACTTGGCAGGTAATTCGTATTTTTTATGCGGTCGTGGTAAAGATACGAATTTAGGATTAGAGTGAAATATTGCCTATTAAGACCACCCCGTAAATTTTTTTAAGGATTTGAGAGTTGTTTTTTTGAGTAGGGAAGGGAGATGAGTTTTTTAGCCAAAAAGATGATTTAATTAACCATAAATTTTTAGATTTTTTATCCGAGAAAAATGTTTTTGATTGCGGGTGATAAGAGTTAACCGATACTGAATACAAATTGAAGCAATAAGTAAATCAAAATCTGCCAAAGGCATTTTATTATTTTCTAAATTAATTTTTAAGTCAATAAATTTTTTTGCTACAGTAATATCTATCGGAATAATATTAGGATTGATTTGATTAAGAAAAATTTGAAATTCATTAGTTCTTTTTTGAATATTTTTTGTCTTTTTTATTCCGTAAAAAATCTCAATAAAATTAATAACACTTATATAAATATCATTTCCTAAAAGTTTTTTAACCAAAGAAAATGAGGGTTCTTTTTTCTTCATAAAATCGATAACAACATCAGTGTCAAGAAGGTAGGCCATATTTATCTTGTTAATTTAAAGGATTTTCTAAATTTTTTAGCGTAAAAAGAAATCGTTTTACCATCCTCATTGTCCCAGACACCGGCGTATTTTTCAATAAAATCTTTTTTATCAGGTTTTTCTTCCTCTTTCTCAACTTTGACAATCTTTACCAACGGCTTTCCCATTTTTTCAACAATAAACTCAACTCCTTGATAATATGCCAAATTCATAATTTCTCCCAGTTTTGTTCTGGCCTCATATGCCGAGATTATTTTTTTCATAATATTGATTAATCTGATTAATTAATAAAATTGTATAATTTAAAAGAAATTTTGTCAATAGTCTGTATAAGCCACATCCATTTTCCCCTCTTTAAGGTTTTGCTTTAAGATTATCTTTTGGTGGTTTGGTTATTTTTAAGTATTTTAGCATATAATCAATTGGTGATTGAAAATTAAGGGAATAATAACAGGTGTAAACTTATAACACCTAACAGGTGATAGAAGATGTTTTTTTAACAGGTGTTAGAGGAAGTTTTTCATAGATTAGCGTTTAAAGGAGCGCATACAAAATTTCGTATTTTTTATGCGGCCGTGGTAAAGATACGTATACTGTCCCCCAGATTTAAGACCACATGCTAAGATACATTTTATATGCAATAAACTATCAAACGATATCATTCTGCCGAGCTCAAAACTCAAGTTGTTCTGGAAGTGCTTAAAAAATGAAACTCTA
>JBKBJJ010000079.1:0-3263 GCA_046293855.1 Microgenomates group bacterium
CTTTCACCAGGTTCGCGGACTGCTTTTTTAATAATAACGGTTTTGTTGGCAATCTCTGGGACTTCTCTTTTAAATAATTCTTCAATTAATCTTGGGTCGGTGCGGGAGACAATAATTCGGGGATTTCCAAATTTATCATTAACAATCTCTTTAATATAAACGACAAGGCTGTTATTTATTTGATAGCGTTCATTTTTTATCTGTTCTTCTTTTGGTAAAATCGCCTCCGCTTTTCCAATATCAAGATAGCAATTACTACCATCGTAGCGAATAATTCGTCCTCGAATGAGTGAGCCTATTTGGGATCGATAATGGGTAATAACTGTTTTTTTCTCAGCTTCTCTTATTTTTTGCAAAATCACTTGCTTGGCTGTTTGGGCAGCGATACGACCAAAACCAGGTGGAGTAATATCTTGGTCATCTTCAAAGATTCTTGTTTCGCCAGTTTCTCTGTTTACCTTTGCGATAATATTGCTTTTTGATTTTTGGGGACATTCTCTTTTATAGGCGGCAACAATAGCGGCTTCGATTGAGGCAATAACATCATCAGGCGAAATACCTCGTTCTGTGGCTACTTGATTTAATGCTAAAGCAAATTCTGATTTGATTATTATCATATTCTTTTAATTTTATCACAGCGGAAACAATTTTCAACGCCCAAATAAAGATTTTTATTTGGAGACATTTTTGGAATTTGGACTTAATTTCTTGGTTTTTTATTCTCTTGAAGTTGTTTGAGCGGCTTTTTCTTCGGTGGGTGAGGAAGTTTTTTCTTCGGGTTTAGCTTCGCTAATTACCTCAGGAGCTGCCATGGTGGTTTCTGGAGTGACGCTTTCTTCCTTGTGGGCGATAACTGAAACAATTACTTTATCGGGAGGTGATTTAATTTCAAAAGTATTTGTTTTCAAAAGATCAGCCACTTTTATTTCTTGACCGATTTCTTTTAAAGAGGAAATATTAACTTCAATCGCTGGCGGTATATCTTGAGGAAGCGCTTCAATTAGTAAAGAATCAGTTTGAGTTAAAAGGATACCTCCTAATTCTTTTACTGCTTTAGATTCACCGACAATTTTAATGGGGACTTCTGTCTGAACTTTTTTGGTTAAATCAATCTTTATAAAATCAATATGAAGGATTCCACCGTTGACCGGATGTTTTTGAAGATTTTTTATAAGGACAGGTATTTCTTTTTCTTCTAAATCAAGGTAAACAACTCCTGTTTCTTTGGCGATCTTGTAAACCTTGATAAAATCTTTAAAATTTACACTAATCGCTTGAGATTTAAATTCTGGTCCATAAATATTTGCTGGGATAATCCCATTAGCTCTTAATCTTTTAAGTTTACGGCCAAAAATCGTTCTTGGTTCAACTTTTAAGAAAAGTTTATCTTTTTGCGACGTTTTCATTTTATTAATCTTTAATTAAATCAATAAAAAAAATTTTATCAGTATTAAGAGTAGTATTATAAATTATATTTCTATCTTTGACAAGGGGAGAAAAATTTTGATTGAGTAAATAAATATTTTTTGGAAGATTTATTTCCAAAATTAAATCATTATTGGAAGAACCGATTTGTTTTTGGACGATAAGTTGATAAAGCTGTCTTCCTTTTTCTAATTTTTGTGATAATTGATATTCAATTTTTATTTCCACTGTTTTTTTTGGCGGCACTTCAAAGTAGAAACCAATGTTTTTAAATTGAGCAATTTTTTGTTCGGTAAACTCCTCTAAACTAACACCATCTTTAGTAATTTTTTTTAGGATAATGTTTTTTGGTAAAAGGATTTGAAAAAAATTTCGATAGATCCCTCCAGGAAAAACTTCACTTGGTGACTCATTTTTATATTGGAGAGAGATTAGATGTTGGATTGTTCCTTGGGGATTAAAGCTAGTTTTAAAAACAAAAGAACGACTGACAAAAAAATTAGCCTTATTAACACCAAGATTGGCATCATAGGCAAAAAAATAATCACTAAGGCATTTTTCTGAAGGGTTATTACATTTAGGATCAATTACTCGACCAGACCAATACCACAAGTCAAAAAGTTTTTGAATTTTTGGTTTATTAAAGTAAACAACTATTTGTTTTTCATCAAGAGATTTTTTGATTGCCGAAGCTAGGGTAACTAAAGAGGCATTATCTAAGTTAATAATAATTTGTCGAACAAGAGCTGATAAAAAACTTTTTTTTTGAATCGACCCTGGGAAAAAATTTTTTTCAGAATAGACTTGAGTCTTTAAGTAAAAATTTTTGCTGTTTATGTATTCGTTAAAGTTAGGAAGATAAATATCTCCAAAAGCAGTAAGAATTTCTTCGATGCTTGTTGTCGTTAACAAAATGGCGCCATCAAAATTAGACACACCCATCTCTTTTTCTAAAAAAAATTGGGCTTTAAGATAGTTGTCAAGAAAATCAGGAGAAAAGTTAGAATCGCGAAGATACCAATGAGGCTGGTGAAGGTATTTTCTGATCGCTTCTGGTGGTTCTATATGAATTTTTAACTGACCATCAGCATCATAAACATCGTAGATTTTAATATCTTCTATTGTATAGTCTTTAATATTAACAATTCCGAAAGAGCCTAGAAATCCTCCTCCTGGTCGTATTTCTCTGTTGTTGGCAAAAAGAATTAAATATTTTAATTCTTTTTTTTCACCACCTAAGATATCATCAAAATGAACTGTTATTTTTTTTATTTTAGAAATAATGTCAGCCACCTCTGCAAGCTGGTTTTTCCTATTTTGAAAAAAAATAATTTGAGAGGGAATTCTTTGGTTAATGATTTTAAGATTTTCATCAAGAGATGAAATCTCATTTTTTATTATTCCAAGACGATGAGTGAGGATGGATTTTTCTTCCGCAGTTTTATTTTTTTTGAAAATTAATTTTTGAATTTCTTTGACATTATTATTTATCTGGTATAAATTACTGATAATGTTTTGTGTTTTGTCAGTAATATCAATAAGGTTTTCTGGTAAAAGGGCAACAGAGAAGAGAAGATAAGTTGGTCTAACGATTCTATATGTGTCTTTGCTTTTCAAAAGTAGGGAGTTAGCAATTGCCAAAGAGGGAGAAAGTGTTTTAAAATTTTCTTTTTTAAAGCTTAAAAAAGCATGATAAGTGAAGATAAGGGAGGCAAGAAGAAAAGGAATAAAAAGAAGGTGAATAAGAATAAAAAGACTAATCAACAAAATAATTAATGATTTCGGAGCTAACAGAGGTTTTATTTTTTGCCAAAATTTTTGAGGGGAGATTTTTTGTG
>JBKBJJ010000007.1:0-15702 GCA_046293855.1 Microgenomates group bacterium
CGGCGAATAATTGTTGATTACCCTGATCTTGAAGGAAGAAAAGCGATCATTCAAATTCATGCCAAAGGGAAACCTATTGCTCCTGAGGTGACAGCCAATTGGGAAAAAGTGGCAAAACGAACCGTTGGTTTTTCAGGAGCTGATCTGGAAAATATGCTTAATGAAGCTGCCATTTTTGCCGCCCGCCAAGGGAAGGCAGTGATAACGATGGAAGATATTGAAGAGGCAGCCACTAAAGTTAAACTTGGCCCAGAAAAAAAACGACTCCAGTCAGATTTTGACAAAAAATTAACCGCCTATCATGAAGCTGGACACGCCATTGTTTCTCATTTTCTCCCTCATACCGACCCTGTTCATCGGATCTCAATCGTTTCCCGAGGAATGGCGTTAGGGTTTACTTTAATTCCTCCGGTAAAAGATAAACTCCATGAAACCAAAACCAATCTTTTGGAAAAAATTACCTCGATGATGGGTGGCCGAGCGGCCGAGGAAGTTGTTTTTAGGGAGATAACAACCGGTGCTGCTAATGATTTTGACCAGGCAACCCAGATTGCTAAAGCGATGGTAGTTGAGTACGGGATGAGTGAGTTGGGGCCGATTAATTTTGGGCCAACGATGGATATCACTGAATGGGGAAAAGCCTATTTTGAACAAAATAACATTTCTCAAGAAATGATGGCAAAAATTGATCAAGAAATTAAAAAAATTGTCGATAGTTGTTATAAAAAAGCAGTGTTTATTATTCAAGAAAAAAGACAACTTTTAGACAAAGTAGCTGAGGAGTTAATCAAAAGAGAAAGCTTAGATGGAGATGAATTTGAAAAACTGGTGGGAAAAAAACCGGCGATAGTTAAATAATAAATTTCTATTAGTTTCTATAGGTTTCTTTAAATTTATTTTGTGAAATTTATAGAAATTAGCTTCGCGAAATTAATAGAAACTTATCGTTTATGAGTACCTTATTATTGATAGATGGCAATGCTATCATGCATCGAGCTTTTCATGCGCTACCGCCTTTGAAAACAAAAGACGGTTTTCCCACCAATGCTATCTTTGGTTTTATTTCAACTGTCAACAAAGTCGTCAGTGACTATCAGCCTAATTATTTAGTTGTCTGCTTTGACACCCCCACCCCCACTTTTAGAAAGAAAATTTTTGAAAAATATCAAGCTCAACGGCCAAAATTAGAAGATGACTTAGTTGTCCAATTCCCTATTGTCAAGCAAGCTCTTGATGCCGCCGGTATCTTTCATTTAGAAAAACCGGGTTATGAAGCTGATGATCTTATTGGTACTATCAGTAACCTTTACAAACAAAATGACATTCGGGTTTTGATCGTCTCTGGCGATCGGGATATTTTACAGTTAGTTGACAAAAATATTTTTGTCATTACTCCCCAAATTGGTTACAGTGAAAGTAAAATTTATGACCGAGAAACTGTAAAAAGTAAATTTAACATCAGCCCAAACCAGATCCCTGATTTTAAAGCACTCGTTGGCGACCCCTCTGATAATTATCCGGGAGCTAAAGGAATTGGGCCTAAAACCGCCGCTAAACTTTTAAACCAATTCGGCACTGTTGAGGAGATTTTTAAAAATCTTGAAAAAATTGATAAAAAAACAAGAAAAGTCTTACAGCAATATAAAGAAGATATCTTTCTTTCTTATCAGTTAGCAAAAATTATCACCAATGTCCCTGTTAATTTTGATATTGAAAAGGCAAAATTTGAAGGGTTTAACCAAAATCTTAAAGAATTTCTTTTAAAATATGGAATAAAATCATTAACTGAAAGAATATTTAAAACTGATCAAAAACAACCAACAAAATACTCAACCGACAAAAAAATTTCCAACGATAATCAAATTAAATTATTTTAAATCCACATTATTAAAAAACAAAAAAGCACCTTAATCAAAAAATTGACAATATTTGAAATTTTTGATAGGATAAGAATTAGCTCTTTGAAAAAGGTAGTTTTTAAAATAATCCATTTCAAGCGTGTGGCCCTAAAGTGAACTGAAGTTTCACTTTCAGGGATACGAGGCGGAGGTGTTCGGAATAATCTGCGGGGACCTCCAAGCGGTGGTTATCCGCTTTGATATCTTTTCCAAAACCTCAAAGCAATTTGAGGGACAAAAAAAGATAAATAACCAACTACCTTTTGTCAAAAAACTTCAAAGAGCTTACATTAAATCAAATATTTATCAACCGCCCTTTTTTGATATTTGATTTTTCTATCATGTGTGGTATTTTTGCTGTTGTCAATGATAAAACTAATCAAGCAGCCCAAACTGTTTTGGCGGGTTTGAAAAAATTAGAGTATCGCGGCTATGACTCTTGGGGCATCGCCATCAAACCTTTACACGGACAATCTCTTGCCGTTGAGAAACATGTGGGAAAAATTGGTGGAGCAGAAACGAATCTTCCCGCCGGAACAATCGCTTTTGGTCATACCCGCTGGGCAACTCATGGAGGAGTTATTGATAAAAATGCTCATCCCCACCTTGATTGCCGGAAAAAAATCGCCGTTGTTCATAATGGTATTGTTGAAAACTATGCTGAGTTTAAAAAAGAATTAAAGAGAAAAAATCATCGTTTTGTCTCGGAAACCGATACCGAAGTAATCGCTCATTTAATTGAAGAAATATCAAAAACTAAACCCATAAACCAGGCTGTTTTCCAAGCTTTTAACCAGTTAATAGGCTCCAATGCGATTGCAGTTTTAGATCTTCAATCAGAAAGTATTATCGCCTGTCGCAATGGCTCCCCTCTTGTTGTTGGTCTTGATGATAAAAATCATCAATACTTTTTAGGCAGCGATGTACCCGCGTTTCTAAAATATACCAATAAAGTTCATTTTCTTGCCGACGGTGAAGGAGTAATTATAACTAAAAATGGCGTTAAAATTTTTGATTCGAAATTAGAAAAGGAAAAAAAATTAATAAGAGAAACTTTAAATTGGAAATTGGAAGATGCCGACAAAGGCGGTTATCCTCACTTTTTAATTAAAGAAATCATGGAACAAAAAATCACCATCCCCAAAACCGCCAATATTAATGAAGAAGAAATTAAAAAAATTACTATGATGATAAAAAAAGGTTATCAGGTGGTGTTAACTGGCTGTGGATCGGCTTTTCATTGCGCTTTAGGAGGAAAATATTTTTTTGCTGATGTGGGAATTGAGGCCCAAGCTTTTGGCGCCTATGAATTTTTACCTTTTGTTAAATTTTTCAACAAAAAGACTATTGTTATGGCAATTTCTCAAAGTGGAGAAACCGCTGACACTTTATTGGCGGCTCGGGAAGCAAAAAAACAAAAAGCTCATATTGTTGCCGTTGTTAACGCTCGCGGTTCAACTTTAGAACGTCTTGCTGATACAGCCTTACCAGTGGGAGCCGGTCCAGAGATTGCTGTTGTCTCAACTAAAGCCTTTACTTCTCAACTGGCAACCCTTTATCTTATCTCTCAAGCTATTATCGGAAAATATGAGGAAGGAAAAAAGGAAATTAGAAATCTCGAGCAATTGATAAAAAAGTGGCTCAATTCAAAATTAATCAAAAAAATCGCTCACTTAGCTAAATTATTGATTGATAAAGAACATCTGTTTTTAATTGGCAAACATCTCAATTATCCTGCCGCCCTCGAGTTTGCCTTAAAAATCAAAGAGACTAGCTATCTTCATGCAGAAGCTTTCACTGCCGGTGAGTTAAAACATGGAGTTATTGCTTTAATTCAAAAAGGAACTCCTTGTCTCGTTTTGGCTTCAAACGATCAAATAAAAAGAGAAATTTTGTCAAGCAGCGCTCAGTTAAAAGCCCGCGGCGGTTTCATTATTGGTATCGCTCCTTATGAAGCTGAAGAATTTGATTTTTTGATCAAAACGCCTGATTTGGGAAACCTAACTATCTTCCCTAATATCATTGTTGGACAGTTACTTGGATATTATTTAGGTATTGGGCGAGGCGCTGATCCAGATAAACCAAGAAATCTTGCCAAAAGTGTAACAGTAAAATAAATTAATTTGGATAATGACATTTCTTATATTTCTTTCCACTACCACACCAACAAGGATTATTGCGACCAGGTTTTTTATGAGACTGGCTTGGTGGAATAACCCGAAAACCACCCTCTGATGCAACTGGAGGCAGCTGGGAGGCGGGAGTGGTAACAGGTGGATGAGATTGATTTACGACCTGAGTAAAGGGATTAATAGCTGATGCTGATTGAAACACCAGCGGTTGTTCTTTTAGGGTTGATGTTGGCTCAACAGGAGCAACCTCAATTTTAAACAATCTTCTTGTCAGTTCAAAATTAATATTAGAAATTAGCTGTTCAAACATTGAAAAAGCTTCGTTTTTGTATTCAACCAATGGATCAAGTTGGGCATAACCGCGAAGATTTATTCCCTCTCGCAAATCCTCAATTGCTGTTAAATGATCCATCCAATATTTATCAATTATTGATAGAAAAAGCGTCCTAACAATCTCGATCCACAAATTTTTTCCTAATTGTTTTTCTTTTATTTCAAAATTTTCTTTCGCTTTCTCTGTTAAAAAATCAACCAGTTCTAATTCATTTTTTTTCTTTAAATATTTATTTATATCTTCTTTTTTTATTGGAAGAATGAAGTTCAACTCTTGAGTCAATTTCTCCTCATCCGGCAAGGTTAAGGTGCTTTTCTCAAAAAAGGCGTTGGCAATGGAGGCAAATTCTTCTTTAAAAATCTCAAAAATGCTTTGATAAAAATCATCTTTATTTTCTTTTCCAAATAGAATTTTTCTTCGAAGGGTATAAATAATTTCTCTCTGCTTGTTTAAAACATTATCAAACTCAACCAAATGTTTTCTAATATCAAAATTAAACCCCTCCACCTTAATCTGGGCCTGTTCAATCGCTTTGGAAACCATTGGGTGACTTAAAGGAGTATCCTCAGGCAAATGAAAAAATGTCATTAAATTGGAAATTTGCTCACCGCCAAAAATTCTCATCAGATCATCCTCAAGAGATACAAAAAAACGGGACTCCCCTGGGTCTCCTTGCCTTCCTGATCGGCCTCGCAGCTGATTGTCAATTCTTCTTGCCTCATGTCGCTCAGTACCAATAACATACAATCCTCCTAATTTCACTACCTCATTGTGTCTTTCTTGCCAATTTTTTATTTCTTTTTGATATTTACTATTTGATATTTGATATTCATTTGGCGGCATTCCTCCCAAAATTATGTCCACGCCTCTTCCTGCCATATTGGTGGCAACTGTTACCGCTCCTTTTTCGCCGGCTTTGGCAATAATTTGTGCTTCTCTTTCATGATTTTTGGCGTTTAAAAGCTCATGGGGGATTCCCTTAATCTTTAGCAGTTGTGATAAATATTCATTTTTTTCAATGGAGGTTGTCCCAACTAAAACTGGTCTTCCTTTTTTATAATTTAAAGCAATCTCCTCAACTACCGCCTTAAATTTTGCCCTCTCAGTTTTGTAAATGACATCGGGATGATCAATTCTTCTCATTGGCAAATGAGTGGGGATAACAACGACATCGGTTTTGTAAATTTTGCTAAATTCCTCCGCCTCGGTGGCGGCCGTTCCCGTCATCCCGGCTAATTTTTTATACATGCGAAAGTAATTCTGAAGAGAAATTGTCGCCAATGTCTTAGATTCTTTTTGAATTGGCACTCCCTCTTTAGCCTCTATCGCCTGATGTAAACCTTCGGAAAATCGTCTTCCATATAAAAGTCGGCCGGTAAATTCATCAACAATAATCACCTCACCGTCTTTGACAATGTAATCTTTGTCTTTTTTAAAAAGGGTTTGAGCTTTCAAAGCTGCTTCAATATGAAAAAGAGTGTCAAAATCTTTCTCATAAATATTGGAAACTTTAAGGATTGATTCGATTTTTTTAACTCCCATCTCTGTTAAATTAGCTGTTCGCAGTTTCTCATCAACTACATAATCTGTTTTTGGATCAAGTTGCTTGACAATTTTAGCGTATTGATAGTATTTGGATACATCCTCCTCATAGGGAGCAGAAATAATATGAGGAGTTCTTGCCTCATCTATCAAAACCGAATCAGCCTCATCAATAATGGCAAAATTAAAGCCCCTTTGAACCAACTCATCTGGACTTTGCCCCATATTATCTCGTAAATAATCAAAACCAAACTCAGAATTTATCCCATAAGTAATATCAGCCTGATAGGCTTGCCTCCTTGAAATTGGTCGCAAATGAACTAACCGCCAATCTTGTGCTTGACTATCTTTATAATTTGGATCGTAAATAAATGAGCGATCAGCGATAATGGCTGAAGTAGTTAATCCTAAAAAATGAAAAATCGCTCCCATCCAACCACAATCACGGCGTGCCAGATAATCATTAACGGTTACCAAATGAACTCCTTTTCCCGTTAAAGCATTAAGATATAATGCTGTTGTCGCCGAAAGAGTTTTTCCCTCACCGGTTTTTTGCTCGACGATCTTCCCTTCATGAAGAGCAATCCCTGCCATCAGTTGAACATCAAAATGACGCTGACCTAAAACGCGCCGGGCGGCTTCGCGAACTAAAGCATAAGACCAAGGCAAAATATCATCGAGAGTCTTTGTTGCCGAGGTAACTTCTTCTTTCAATCTATTTGTCTCTCTTACAAAATCTTTATCTTTTAAAGATCTTGCCTTATCTTCTAATTTATTTATTTCCTCCACCTTTCCTCGTAATCGATTTATCTCGCCCTCGTTGTAATCAAAAAATTTTTTTAGAAAATTAAAAACCATAAAATTTTTCCCGCAAAATTATTTATAACAGATGAATGTACGAATTCGTGAATTTCCAATCAAATCGTAGTTTCGCAGAGTCTATTTGATAAAGTACTCCTGTGGAATAATCAATATTTTTTGAGCTGAATATCTGTTTTCTTTATCACCCTGAACGGTTTTTTTAATAACAAAATGGGCTATGTCGCCTTCTTTAATTTTTGAAAAACCTCCTCGTTCGATCTGTAAGGTTTTAATGTTTATTATTTCTTGTTTAGTGGTTACTTCTACCTCAAGCAAATATGTCTCATGTTCACTGGTTAATACTTTCAAGGTATAATTTTCTTTATTCACCTCAATCACCCGACCAGATAATACAGCAAAAGATTCATCAATAAAAATAAAATTGGCATTAATTGTTTTGTCATCTTGAACGCCAGAGATAATAATATAATCATCTTTTTTAATATCGGAAAGTTTTATCTCGCTTTGCTTATCCCCTTTTATTTGGTAATACTTAGTTAACAGTTGATCTAATTTAATCTCATATATTTGATCATTCTCTGTCTTTATTTTTAACCGATTATCGTTAATTTCAGTTACATATCCGCTTATTGCTTTGTTATTTTTTTGTTGCAACTGCGCCACTTTGGTGGCAATTTTTTCTTTAAATGTTTTAATATCTTTATCTTCCGAAATCACGCCCAGCGTTGCTGTTGAAGTTGAAACAGGAGAAATCTGTCCATTAACAAAAAGAGGCTGAAAAGATAATATAAGACTACTAATAAAAAGAATGGTGATAAAAAATTTTCCATTTTTTCCGCCGGTTGCCGGATTAACTTTTAGTCTTCCCATCATAGTTGCTCCTTAAGATAATAAACTCGTAACTCTTTTTCCTGAGGGGGCAATTTTTTATCCTGTGGATAAACCGCCACTCTTATTACATTTTCCCCCAAAGCTAAAGGAAAACTTACTGAAAATTGGTCTTTTTCTACTTTAAAAACACTGTCTTTTATCGGTGACTGGATAATCACTAAAGAATTTTTCGTAACCTTAGCCGAGATATTGACTTTGTTTGTACTGATAATTACTCCTGATGCCGGTTCAACTATTTCCAGAGGCTGAAATTTAGGTTGAGATTGTTTCTGCACCATAGCTGGTTTTTCTGTGGGAGCGATTGTTTTGTTTTTTTCAAGTTGGGATTGTTTATTTTTCGTAATGATAATAATCGCCAAAAGTCCGCCCAGAAAAATTCCAAAAATAACGGCAATAATGGTTTCTTTTTTCATATATTAATCAATTTTTTTAAAATCCCGGGTATTGTTTGAATAATATCATTTATATTATACCAGTATCCCTTTTTTTTAAAAAGAACATCAGCCGCTTTCTTAAGAAGGAAAGAGGCAATAATTGCCGACTCCAACGAGGAGTTTTTCCCATAAAATGAGACAGTTAGTCCGGCTAAAATATCACCTGTTCCTCCTTTGGTTAAACCGGCATTACCTCCTTGGATAATATACAATTTCTCTCCATCAGAAATAATATCATCAACGGCTTTCAGAAGAATCGTCGTCTTATATTTTTTCGCCACCTCTTTAACAATGGCTACCTTTTCTTCTTGTGATTTTTGGCTAATTGAAAGGTTAAAAAGTTTTTCAAATTCAACCTGATGGGGAGTGATAATAGGTGATTGTCTTAATTTTGTCAGCCAATCATCCTCCATCATCTGCAGACTTCCCGCATCAAAGACAAATTTTTTATCAGGAAAGTTATCAATTAAATATTTAGTCAAATAATAAGTGTATTTGCCTTCATCTTTGATTTTTAAAATTTCTTCAAATTTTTCTGCTTCGATTTTTGTAATTTGAGATTTTGGTTTTCTAATCATTCCTGGCCCGATCAATATCGCATCATCTTCTTTAACATAATCACATAAATCTTTTTGAGGGACAATTATTCCGTTGATAAATTTTTTCTTTAAACTCAAAAAAACCTTTTCATTTTCAACTGTGGAGGAATAATGAACGATATCTACAAAATAAGATGCCACTTCAGCCGCCCAAATCGAGGCAGCGTGAAAAAGGGAGGAGCCACCGATAATCAACACTTTTCCGTTTTCACCTTTATGAGAATTAGGTTTAGGAAGGTTTAACTTGCATACAAAAGGCTTTATTGAATTAATGTTAGCTGTTTTTATAACCATATTATTTGTTATTCGGATAAGTTAAATTCTCTGTGCCAATAACGATTAACGAATAACCAATAACGTTTTCGTGATATAATTTTACCTATGTCAATTACTCATTTACAACTGAGAAATTTATTTAAAGAGTTTTGGGAGAAAAGAAATCATAAAGAGGTCCCGCCTATCTCTCTTGTCCCTAAAGATGACCCAACAACTCTTTTTACTGGGAGCGGAATGCAACAGCTTGTTCCTTATCTTTTAGGAGAAACTCACCCTTTAGGTAACAGATTATTTAATATTCAACCTTGTTTTCGTTCTCAAGATATTGATGAGGTTGGTGATAATCGCCATACCACTTTTTTTGAGATGATGGGCAACTGGTCTTTAGGCGATTACTTTAAAAAAGAACAGTTAGCATGGTTTTGGGAATTTTTAACTAAAATATTGGGATTTGAAAAAGAAAAACTTTATGTAACTGTCTTTGCCGGCGATCAAAAAAACAACTTATCGTCGGATGAGGAATCAATTGAAATTTGGAAAAGTTTAGGGATGCCTGAAGATCATATATTCAAATATGGCCCAGAAAAAAATTGGTGGTCAAGGGCTGGCATTCCTGATAATATGCCACCCGGTGAGCCTGGTGGACCAGATAGTGAAGTTTTTTATGAATTTACTCACATACCTCATAACCCAAAATATGGTGAAAAATGTCATCCAAACTGCGATTGTGGCCGATTTTTGGAAATAGGCAACTGCGTATTTATGGAATATAAAAAAACTAACTCAGGATTTGAGCTTCTCCCCAAAAAAAACGTTGATTTTGGCGCAGGACTGGAGAGAATTTTAGCCGCTTTAAACAATACACCCGATGTTTTTAAAACTGATGTTTACCTACCCGTTATTAAAGCAATTGAGGTCGCCTCTCACAAAAAATACGAAAAAGAGGAAGATAAACAAAAAATGCGAATTATTGCCGATCATTTAAAAGCATCAGTCCTTCTTATTAAAGCCGGTGTTTTTCCCAGTAATAAAGAAAGGGGATATTTTTTAAGAAGACTTCTTCGAAGGATAACGGTTAAAATGCTAAAACTTAAAGGAGAAACTGTTGATGCCAACGATCTATCGTTGGCCACAAAAGCAATTGTTGATATTTATCAAAATATTTATTTTGATAAAGATGAGGAAAAAATAGTTCAACCGATAATAGAGGAGGAAATAAATCGGTTCAATAAAACCATTGCAAAAGGTTTAAAAATATTGGAAAAAATTGAAAAACCAACAGGAAAACAAATATTTGATCTCTACCAAAGTTATGGCTTTCCCAGGGAGTTGAGTGAGGAAATACTAAAAGAAAGGGGGTTAAAATTTGACAAAAAAGAATTTGAGGAAGAATTTGAAAAGCATCGTCAAATATCACGAACCTCCTCTGCTGGAATGTTCAAAGGGGGATTAGCCGACCACTCACAGCAAACAATTAAATATCACACCGCCACCCATCTTATCCATCAAGCCCTTTTTGATGTTTTAGGCGATAGAGTCAAGCAAGAAGGTTCTCATATAACTGGAGAGCGTTTACGATTTGATTTTTATAACCCAACCAAACCTACTCTTGAGGATATCAAAAAAGTTGAAATGATTGTTAATGAAAAAATAAAACAGTCACTGCCAGTTTATTTTAAAATTCTTCCCAAAGAGCAAGCCTACAAGATTGGAGCCAAATCTTTTTTCAGGGAAAAATATCCGGATATGGTAAAAGTATATTTTGTTGGAGATTATTCAAAAGAGTTTTGCGGCGGACCACACGTTAAAAACACTTCAGAAATCGGACAAATAAAAATCTTTAAATTGGAAAAGATAGGCGCTAATCTATACCGAATTTATGCTAAATGAAAAAAGACTTGCAATAAACTTAAAAAACAATTAAACTTTAAAAATTAATAATTTTTCTATTTATGAAAAACAAAAAGAATATAGAAGCCACCGAGCTTAAAAAAACGGTGGATACCAATTTCAAAGTAAACATTATCACAACTACAATTGTTTTTCTTTTTCAGGTTTTTATTTTTTTAAATCTTAATAATAAAATTAACAAGCTTAAGCAAAACACCAACCCTAACCAACCATCTCAACAACAAGAGGTAAAAATTAATCTTGAACAGGTTAAAAAACTTTTTACGAAAGACTTCATCCATTTTGGTGATGAAAAAAGAAAGCTTTTGATTGTTGAGGTTTCCGATCCCAGCTGTCCTTTCTGCCATATTGCCGGTGGTTTCAATCCCCAAATAGCCTCCCAGGTTGGAGAAAGATTTAAATACGATACAGAAGGTGGCAGTTATATTCCTCCAGCAAGAGAAATTAAAAAATTAGTCGATCAGGGAAAGGCTTCTTTTGCCTTTTTATATTCCAATGGCCATGGCAACGGTTTGCTGGCAAGCGAGGCTTTATACTGCGCTTTTGAAATGGGAAAATTTTGGCCAGTTCATGATAGGTTAATGACAAATGAGGGCTATGAATTAATCAATAATCAAGTTAAAAATGATAAGAATAATATACCAATTTTAGTTAATTTCTTGGCTAATGTAATTGATAAAAATGCCTTAACTGACTGTCTTCAATCTGGAAAATATCAAAAAATGCTAGAAAGAGATGAGAGATTAACCCCATCTTTAGGCTTTCGAGGGACACCTCATTTTATTATCAACACCACCAAGTTTGAAGGAGCTTACAGTTTTTCTGAGATGAAGCCGGTGATTGAAAAATATCTTAACGAATAAGAGAAAAAATTAAGGTCAAAATAAGACTGATAATAATTGAGGTGGTAAGGGGAAAATAAAAAGTAAAGTTTTCTTTTTGAATTAAGATATCTCCCGGCAAAAGAGGAAATCCCCCTATTTTTTGAAATAAATTAAAAACCAATCCTATAAAAATAAAAATTATTCCTATTAAAACAAAAAAATTCATATTTATAATTTTACCTTTGATTTTCAGATTTGAGATTTAAATTTTTTTGAGATTTAAAATTTTTAGAGTGTCCTCGACGGGATTTGAACCCGTGTTGCTAGCCTGAGAAGCTAGCGTCCTGAACCGCTAGACGACGAGGACTAATGTTAAAATTGACTTTTATCAAAGTTTATAGTAATATTTTATCATATCCCCCACTTTTTATTATTAGGGGATTAATTTTTTATGAAAAAAGTTCAATTAACCAAAGAGGGATATAATAATCTACAGAATGAACTAAAAGAATTAATTGAGATAAAAAAACCAAAAGCTGTGGAAAGGCTACAAAAAGCCCGCTCAATGGGCGATTTATCGGAAAACAGCGAATACACTGCCGCCAAAGAAGAACTAGCTTTTGTTGAAGGAAGAATTCAAGAGATTGAGGAGATTTTAAAAGAAGCGCAAATTATTGAAAATCAACAAAAAGGCATTGTTGATGTGGGAGTAAAAGTAACAGTTCAAGTTAACGGTAAAAAAGAAGAATTTCATATCGTTGGTGAATTCGAGGCTGACCCGATGAATAAAAAGCTTTCTCACAACTCGCCTATCGGCAAGGCACTTCTTGGCAAAAGGGTTGGCGATTGGGTTGAAGTGGAAATACCGGCAGGAAAAATAAAATATAAAATAGTTGACATAAAATAAAAATCAATTATAATTATTTTTTGTTTAAACGCGTTTGAGTTGGGACCCCCGCCTTTGGCGGGGCAAGACCCAACGAGCGGCGGGAAGAAATTCTGTTTTTAAATAAACAGAAAAGTAGAACCCGACGGGAAAAGCCCGTGACAGCTTTAATCCGCCTCAAAGGCGGATAAGGGGATAACTGACGAAGAAAATAAGCAGTTATCAAACAAGGTGGTACCGCGGTTTTTTTAAGAACCGTCCTTGTAAAATTGGAAATTTTCTAATTTTTCAAGGGCGGTTTTTTTATGGGATTTAAAGAAACTTACAACGGATCTGATATTCCGACAGAATACACAAGCAGTATTGGAGCTACAGTTTGGCCACCTGTTGAAACAAACAATGAAAGATTAAAAGGAGTTTATCCTAAGGTTTTGGAAAATATTGATCAATTAAATCAATTTTTAGAAGAATTTGCCTCATTAAAATTTACTTCAAATTCCTCAAGAATTACCGCCCGCGCTTTGGTATCAAATGAAGCCTTATTACCAAAAAGTTTAATAAACCCAAAATTAATAGAAACTGTTATCCCCCTCGAAGGATGTGATATCAAAGAAGTCTCTGACTGTCTTTTAGTTTACTTTGGCAAAAATGCACCCACCCGCCAAACTAAGCCAGAAATTTTAAATAGACAGTACCAGCAAGTTTACGAAATCTTTTTTGGAAACCGAACCAATAATCAGGGATTAACACAAAAAAATATTCTATCAGAATTTTCAATAAGATCCTTAACTGAAACTGAACGTTGCCATCCTAATGTCCTTCAAATGTATTTTAAACTTTATTCTTTATTCAATTGGACGCTTAAAGATGTTGAGGAAATGTTGACAAACACTCGAAATTTAATAGTGGCTGCTTTTGATAGCGAAGGGAATATAATCTCATCAGCCCTAGCTGAACAAGGAATAATGAATTTTGAAAGAGAAGGTAAAGAAATTGAACTATCGCTTGTTGAAATAACTGAAGCAGCTACTCTTCCAACATATCGTGGCAAAGGTCTTTATCAAGCAGTATCAAATAAAATATTAGAAGAGTTGGCAAATAAAGATCCAGCCCCCCATTTAGTCTTTGGCGAATTAAATCTAGATGCTCCCCCGGTTTTGAAAGTAGCCGCACAACAAGGAAGAATTCCTGCTATTTCAACTGCTTACCAATATCGAATGCCCAATAGTTGGTTTCTTGAACAGCATGTAGTAATTTATCAAGGTGATGGTTCAAAACGCCTCGAGAATTATAACAATTTAATGGTTGCTTTTTTACCAAGGAACTTACTCATACAAAAATATGGAAGATAAAATAATTAATCTATTAAACCAATTAGTGACAACAGAATCGATCTATCCTAATGAATTGAAAATTGGCAAATTAATTTACAATTTAATTTTAAAAAATAAAATTAAAATTAAACTACAGAATGTGGAAAATAATCGGAAAAATATTTTGGCAGAAAAAGGGGATGGTAGAAAAAGCATTCTTTTATATGGACATCTTGATACTGTTGGTGTAGCAAGAGGGTGGAAAACTGATCCTTTTAAGTTAACAATTAAAAACGACAAAGTTTATGGTTTAGGCGCTTGGGATATGAAAGGTGGATTGGCAATTAATATTTTGACATTTTTAAATTATCACCCAAAAAACTTTAAACTCAAGCTTGCTTTAGTTGTCGATGAAGAAAATATTTCAAAAGGAGGTTTTAAAGTTTTAAGGTCTAATTTTGGAAGTGACGTCAATTGTATTATCTCAACCGAACCAGGCTTTCATTATGGATTGCAGGGAATCACTATCGGCAGAGTTGGTCGGGCTGTTTTTAAAGTTGAAATCACTTGCCCTTCAAAACACTATATTTTTTATGAAGAGAAATTTGATCCAACTATTGTTGCTGCCAATTTTATTAATGAATTAAAAAAATTTAATTTTAAAAAAAATAAAAAGAAACAATTCTTATTTATCAGAAAAATTGAGTCTTCAACAAAAGGTATGTCCATCCCTGAAAAAATTTATCTAGAAATTGACTCAGCAATCTTGCCCCCAACTAAAAATGAAGAAATTTTAAAAAAATTAATTAAAAAAGGGAAAGAAATTGCCAAAAAATATAAAAACTATTTTAATATTAAAATAGACTTCGTTAAAAGAGAAACACCTTTTCTAAACAGTTATTTAATTAAAACTAATAATTTTTATTTAAAATTTTTGTCTGAGTCAATTAAAGAGGTCACCAAAAAAGAACCTATTCCTTACTTTCGCTCTTCCATAGCTGATGAAAATATTTTTGGGTCAGCAGGCTATACTATCTTAGGAATTGGACCAGAAGGCGGTAATGCTCATTCGGCAAATGAATGGGTATCTTTAACATCATTAGTTAAGCTTTACCAAATATTAAATGTTTTTTTAAAAAAAATAGATGAAAACAGCATTTAACAATTATCTAATCCAGCTTTTTACTCAAATTTGTCAAATCGACTCGCCCACTGGTTTTGAAAAAGATATGGCTGATTTTGTCTTTAATTTTGCTAACCAATATGCTAACTTGGTAAAAAAAGATAAATTTGGTAATGTTTATGTTCGCTATGGCAAAAACCCAAAACTTTTTTTATCGGCTCATTTGGACACCGTTGAACCAGGACGAGGGATAAAACCAAAAATTAAAGATGGGTATATCGTTTCCGATGGAAAAACAATTTTAGGCGCTGACAACAAAGTTGCCGTTGCCGCCATTCTTCAATTACTAAAAGAGGCAAAAGAAGAAAATGGTCAATATTCGTTTGAAACTGTTTTTACTTTATCTGAGGAAGTGGGAAATTATGGGGCAATCAATTTTGATTATTCTTTGCTTTTATCAAAAATCGGCTTTTGTTTTGATTCATCTAATCCTTTGGGCGCAATTATTGTTGCTTCTCCTTTTTATGAACGGTTTGACTTAAAAATTATCGGCAAAGAAGCCCATGCCTCCAAACCAGATGAGGCAAAAAATGTCCTTTTACCCTTAAAAGAAATATTGCATAAACAAAAATTTGGCAAAATCGACAAATACAGTCTCCTTAACATCGGCGTGATAAAGGGTGGTTTTGTGAGAAACACTATTCCAGGCGAGCTTAT
>JBKBJJ010000080.1:0-3240 GCA_046293855.1 Microgenomates group bacterium
GTCTATCATAAAGGACGCAATAACTGTTTTCATCATATAAAAAGAGAATTTAATAAAGGAAAAGCTTTATGTTATTTTTTAAGTTTTCGATTACCTGTCTTCCTTAAATTTTTAGATAAAAAATATAAATATCATTTATTTAAAGTTTTTAATCTTTCCCTTAGTATTAAAAGATTAATAAATTTTTCCAAAAAAAAAATAGGAAAAAATAAAAAAAACATTATAGTGCTACTTTTAATTTTAGATTATATTATCAATACATGCGGTTATTACATTTATCTCTTGACAATTAAATTTAAAAAAGCAATAATAAAATTGGAGAGGTTTTATTGTTTAGCTGTGATTAAATCCGTATTTAAAATAAAATAAAATTAAACATAATTGAAAAATGAAGATTTTAAAAATTTTTTTTATTGTGCTTTTAATTTTAATTATTGGGGAAAGTTTGTTTTTGCTTTATTTTTACAAAGAAAAATATTCGCCAAAGGTTGGGGTAACAAATTTCTCCTTCGAAAATCTTTTCCAGAATGAAAGATTTTTGAATTATTTTAGACAGCTGGGTCGTTGGGCAGATAATAAACTTTTAAAAAACCTTATTGTTACAGAAGAATATGAAGGGATGATAAAAGAAATAGTAAAGAAAAAGGGCAATTACGATGGTTTTGAATATGTTTTAAAAATCTCGCTTTATCGCCCTGAAAATAAAATTGAAACCATAAGGCTTTTAAATGAAAGAGATCTATCGTTGATGAAGTTTTATAACGCCCACGGAAATGAAATTGAGTTAGAAAGTTTTAAAAAAGGAGATTTGATTAAATTAAGTTTAACAAGTAGTTATCTAAGCTCTCTGGAGAATAATTTAATCAGTGGATATATAAAAAAAATTAGATAATTACACAGTTCTTTGTCAAAGCGTGCGGTATAAAAGAGGGATAGTTTTCCTTTGATCCTCAAACCTATGCACATAGCTTTCTGGTATGTGGGTAAATCCACTCATAGTTTTGTTTCTCCCCCACCAACCCCCGGTGTTGCTATGATTAAATTATCAATTTTTTGTTTATTAAAAAATCTCTTTAAACATTTAAAAGCTCTTCTTGTGCTAATAAGCTAATAATTAAATCTCTCAATCCCTCAATTTCTTAATTTCTTAATTACTTAATTACTTAATTTCTATTTCTTAATTACTTAATTTCTTAATTTCTCCATTTCTCTTCCCCTTGACAAGAAGAAGAAGTAAAATAAAGATATGACAATTGAGCCACCTCACCACCAGCAAATCCACCTAGATCAAATCCCCCATCAAAATAGTCATATAAAACTAAATTTTTTCCCAAAACCCTCTTTTAACTATCTTTGTCTTTTGGTAATAAAATTCTTCAAAGTGGTTTTTCCAGCCTGACGCGGACCCAAAATCAAAGCAATCTCTTTATCTTTAACCTGTTTTTTTTAGCTCCTCATAAGCTTTTCTTTGAAGAAATTTCATATGTCTATAATTTTAGCAAGGTTATTTTTATATGTCAAGGTAATATCAATGCGACTTTAAGTAATAAAAGAGAGGTAGTTTCCCTTTGAGATAAGTTGAAAGCTGGCGTTTGGGTAGGTGGCAAGCCAGTGGCCGGGTGGTTTGATTTTATCTTTTGCCCATTTTATCTCATAACCATAAAGCCTACCCTCTCGCTCCTCTACCCAGTCAATTTCCTTTTTATCATAAGTGCGCCAGAAATAATTGTTGCTGTAAAGCCCCTCATAGGTTTGTTTTTTTAATCTTTCCAAAACAAGGTAATTTTCCCAAAGCTCTCCGATATCGTCTCTTAAGTTTGGCGGGTTGAAATTGTTAATGAGGGCGTTTCTTACGCCATTGTCCCAAAAATACCAACGGGAAGATTTGGTGATTTCTTTTCTTAAATTTCTTGAAAAACCGCGGATGTTAACAAGAATAAAAGATTTTTCCAAAAGATCAAGGTAAGAGGCAACGGTGTTTTTATGAAGATCTAAAGCATTGCCTAGTTCATTCAAGGAAACCTCTTTTCCTATCTGAAAAGCCAAAAGAGTCAAAAGATCTCTTAATTTTCTATTATTTTTGATATTCTCAAGTTCTAAAATATCACGAAATAAATAGTCACTAACCAACTCTTCAAGATATTCTCTTTTTTCTTTAAGGGAATTTTTTATCAATACTTCTGGATAATTACCATAAATTAAAAACTGTTCGAAATTCTCCTCATAAAAACCTCTATTTTTAGTCTCAATAATCTCTTTTGCCCAAATTGGGTAAAGCTTTAAGGTTTTTTTTCTCCCCGTTAAGGGTTCTCCCAGTTGATTGGCTAAGTCAAAGGAGGCTGAACCGCTGGCGATTATTTTTAGATTTGGCCACTCATCTACCAGTATTTTTAAATTTTCTCCTATCTGATCAATTTTTTGCGCCTCATCCAAAATTAGAAAACTGGTATCTTTTCCAATAAAATCTTTCATTAAATTTAAATTTTTTGAGGAAAAAACATCTTGAACTATTTTTCTGTCACCTTTTAAAAAGGTTATTTTTTCATTTTTAAAAAAAGAGTCTTTAATAATCTGTTCCAAAAGAAAAGTCTTCCCCACTCTTCTTGGCCCATAGACAACCAAAACCTTTCCCGGGGCTAATTTTTTTCTGATAAGGGCAAAAGCAGCTCTTTTAATAATCATATATTATTTTTATTAATTTGGGCACTTCACTGCCTTAATTTAATAAAATAATAGCATAATAATAGCAAAAGTCAAGCTTATAATGACCACCTCATTCCATCGCCTGGTTGGACAAACTAGCGGGTACTTTTCAATGCTTCCTTTAAAATGTTAAAATTACAAGATGAAAACTTTTTTAAAACTTATCCAATCGCAAAACTGCCTTCCCTTAAAATCCCAAGGTCAAAGTATGTCTCCCATTCTTCAGCCAGAAGATGTTGTTTATTTTAAAAAAATTTCCTTTTCTAAAATAAAAGTTAATGACTTAATTGTCTTTCGCAAAAAAAACCAACTGATAAGCCACCGGGTGGTCTATAAAACCAAAGATTATCTAATTACCAAAGGCGACAACTCTTTCTCCGCTGATGGAAAAATTAAACCCTGGCAAATTCTGGGAAAAATTTACCGGATAAAAAGAAATGGACAAATATTTAATCCGGACTCTTTATATCTTCTTCAATCAACTTATTATTTTAGCGAAATTGTTAAGATAAAAAACGAATTTGATCGCCAAAACAT
>JBKBJJ010000081.1:0-3202 GCA_046293855.1 Microgenomates group bacterium
TACTCAATTTCTCCAAATAACTAATAACTAATAACGAATAACGAATATCTAATATCGAATATCGAATATCGAATATCAAATATCAAATATCGAAAAAAATTTTTTTATATAATTTTATTGATGAGTTTTAAGAAAATTTTTTTTATCTTTTTCCTCTTTCGCCTTTTTGATTTTTTAATCCTTTTTTTTGCTCCCCGTTTTCTCCCTTATCGGGGATTTTTTCCCTATAAAGAAGTTTTGGCCAACTATCATCTTCCCTCTTGGATAACCTCTCTGGCTAATTTTGACGGTGTCCATTATCTTTTAATAGCTCAGCAAGGATACAGCCAATATGAGCAAGCCTTTTTCCCTCTTTATCCGCTTTTAATAAAAATAACAGCCCCAATTTTTTTTAGCAACTCCTTAATTGCTGGTCTTTTTATATCAAATCTTTCTTTTCTTTTAGGTCTTTACTTTTTCTCTCAACTTCTCAAAATTTACCGAATAACAAATAACGAATATCTAATAACGATTTTACTTTTATTTCCCACCTCTTTTTTTTTCGGCGCTTTATATACTGAAGGATTATTTTTCTTTTTGATATCCGCCTCTTTATATTTTCTTAAAAAGAAAAAATATTTTGCCGCCTCTTTTTTTGCCTTTTTTGCCTCCCTGACAAGAGTGATTGGAGTTTTTTTAATTATTCCCTTTGTTTTTCATTTTTGCAGAAAGCGCCACAACAATCTAAACAACCTGAGAGGTTATTTGAAACCTAATTTCTTAATTTCTCAATTTCTTAATTTCTTAAAATTCCTAATATCCAATATCCAATATCCAATATCTCTTTTCTCCCCCCTCCTTGGCTTTTCTTTTTATTCCCTTTATCTTTGGCAAACAACCGGTGATCCCCTATTTTTTTTAACCTCCCAACCGGTCTTTGGCGCCAATCGATCAACTAAACTCATTCTCCTCCCCCAAGTTTTCTGGCGCTATTTAAAAATCTTTTTTACCGCCTCTTTTAACTTTCAATATTTTGTCTCTCTTTTTGAATTTTTTATTTTTAATTTTGTTTTTGTGATTTTAATTTTAGATTTATTAAAAAACATCAAAATCAAATTTTATCCTAATATCGAATATCGAATATCGAATATCGATCTAACCGCCGTTAATATTTTTTCTCTCGCCAATCTTTTGCTGCCAACTTTAACCGGCACCTTCTCCTCCCTTCCCCGTTACTCTCTTTTTTCCCTTTCATTTTTTATTTATCTTTCTCAAATTAAAAATAAATTGATTAAAATATCAATCATCCTGGTGTTTCTTATTTTTCATCTCATAACTTTAGCTTTTTTTGGTCAAGGATATTTTATCAGTTGAAATCAGCTGAATTAGACAGAGTCAGTTAAATTAACCTTAGCAAAGATAAAAACCAATTCAACCAATTCAACCAATTCAACTAATTATGAACCGTCTTCCTTTTTTCCACAAGGGCCACTCAGGAGGGATTAAATTCAACCGCCCTGATGAAAGCACTCCTTCTTTTATTTTTTTTGGCTATCTTATTTTTATCGCTGTCTTTTTGGCTGTCATTTTTATCCGCCTTTTTCAACTGACAATTGTTAAGGGCGATTATTACCGCCGTCTCTCTGAACAAAATCGCATCCGTGAGATTTTAATTGAACCAAAACGAGGGGAAATCCGCGATCGAAAAGGAATGCTTCTTGCCTACAATCAACCTGCTGATATTGGCCCGAATCTCAGCCGTCTCCCCTCCCGACGAATTTATGAGGAGGCAGAAGCAATCGCTTCATTAATTGGCTACCGACAAATAGCTGATAACGATGATATTAAAAATGACACCTGTCTGACAAAATTAAAACTGGGCGACAAAGTTGGTAAAAAAGGAGTGGAGAAAATTTTTGATTGTCAGCTGCGGGGAAAGCCGGGAAAAAAATTAATTGAAGTTGATGCTCGAGGTAAATTTTTACGGACGATAACCGTTCTTCCCCCAACTGAGGGAGAAAAAATTCAACTGGCGGTTGATCTTCTTCTTCAAAAAAAAGCTTATGAGTTAATTAAAGATAAAAAAGCAGCCGTGGTGGCTTTAAAACCGCAAACGGGGGAAATTTTAGCTTTAGTATCCACTCCCTCTTTCTCACCGCAGGATTTTGAGGAGGAAAACATTGAGGCGATCAAAAAATATTTTAACAACGAGGATAAACCTTTATTCAACCGCGCCACTGAGGGAGTTTATCCACCTGGATCAGTTTTTAAATTGGTGGTGGCAACCGCGGCACTTGAGGAAAAAGCTATTAATGAAACCACCCAATTTGAAGATACCGGTGTTTTACAAGCCGGGCCTTTAAAATTTGGCAATTGGTATTTTTTACAATACGGAAAAACCGAGGGGATGGTTGATGTTGTCAAAGCCATCCGCCGCTCCAATGATATCTTTTTTTATTTGGCTGGCGAGAAAACTGGGGTTGAAAAAATAAAAAGTTGGGCGGAAAAATTAGGTTTTGGAAAAAAGACTGGCGTTGGACTGGATGAGACAGAAGGCCTTATTCCCTCGCCTTTTTGGAAAAAGGAGGTTTTAAAAGATCGCTGGTATTTGGGTGATACTTACAATTTTTCCATTGGTCAAGGTTATATTATGGTTACTCCCCTTCAGGTAGCCGCCGCAACCGCTGTTTTTGCCAACGCCGGATATTGGTGCACGCCGCAATTATTAAAGATAAGGAACGGTAGCGACCGTTCCCTACAACATTGTAAACGATTACCCATCTCCTCAAAAACCCTCAATCTTGTTCGCCAAGGTATGCTCCAAGCCTGCTCTCCCGGGGGCACTGGTTGGCCATTATTTAATTTCAAAGTTCAAAGCTCAAAGTTCAAAGTTCAAGAAATCCAGACCGCCTGCAAAACTGGCACGGCTGAGTCACAAGCAAAAGAGGCCCCTCCTCACGCCTGGATAACAGTTTTTGCCCCTTTTCAAAATCCAGAAATCGTGGTAACAGTTTTGGTGGAAAACGCAGGTCAAGGTTCAGATGTTGCCGGCCCTATCGCCAAAGAAATTCTCAAAGCCTATTTTGAAAGAAGCGAATAATTGCCAATAATAAATAATCCCAATAATAAATTTACCCCTCTATCCTGGCTCATTTAGAATGCGGAAGGGATATTCGATAAGACTTTATTCTTAATAAAACTTTTGTTTTTTTCAATTTTTTAA
>JBKBJJ010000082.1:0-3040 GCA_046293855.1 Microgenomates group bacterium
ACCTGCTAATCCATTTAAAGGTTTAGCTAAGGTATCTTTTTTAAAATAACTAATCGCCAAATAAGCAAAATAACAAACTACCTCATTAGCGTATTCTTGTCCATGAACACCAACCAGAGTATTTTTAATTTCAGCAAGAAATTTAACTAATTCTCCCATATCCCCTTTTCCTGAAATCGCCATCGAATGAATGATTGATAAAAATTTTCCATAAGAAGGAGTTAAGACTTTATCAATAGTAGCTATATCACCTAATGCCCTTTTAATTGTTGTCACCCCAGAGGAGCGCATAGTTAAATAACGATAATCAGTTTCCTCAGGGGCTAAAGCAAAAGGAATGGTTGATCTTCCTCCTTTAATTTTTTCAATCCACCGACTATACTTATTTTCTTCTTTTCTAAAGTAACTTCTAAATTCTTTTAATAATTTTTTTACATTTTCAATTCTTTTATTGTCAGTTACTCCAGAAACCTTTAAATACTCTTCAACTGTCTCCTCATCCAAAACAAATTTTCCTTCAACTAAGCCAATATCTTTTCCTTCTAATTCGTTTTCTCGCATCTTTTGTGATAAAGCCTGTCTTAAAGCCGTTTGAGCAACAACAAGATCTTTAATCGCTCTATCCATCATTTCTAAATTAAAACCAATCTTTGTTCGCAAAACCTCCCAAATTCTTTGTCCGTCACTAAATCTAGTTCTTTCCTCAGTAATAATTTTTGCTGGTAGACGATTAACTAAAAACTCAATCATTACCCCATAGAAAACTTCGTCTGGATTTTTTCTTAAGCTCTCTGTAAACTCTTCCTCACTATTATACATTCTTTTAAAATACTTATTAAAAATATATCTTCTAAAATCTTTATCAGTTAATAAATTTTTTAAAAACACAGCTTTATTGGCAGAGTGAAAATTAAGCAACGGTTCAAAACCAACATTTTCTAACCTTCTCCATTTTTCTTTAAAACTTAATTCCACTAATCTTCCCTCTCGATAATCATAAAGCAAACCCTGATAAGCCTCACTTAATCGCCAACCACCACGAGTAATAATGCTACCGATGCGTCCTGGATTTCTTATATCAAACAAAGTTAAATGATCTTTTTTAAGTAAATCGGTTCGTCCTTCAAAAAATCGCCGGTGAAAGTTTTCTATATCTTTAATTACGACACTATGATCCCAAATGCCCATTCTCCACCCTTTAACCAGTCTTGGATCAGGAATAGGTAAAAAACCAAGTGGCCCACCAACTGTCCCTTCTGATAACCACCGCAAATGTCCTCTTAAAAATGGATTCAAGACGCCGGTTACTACGGTATCGGACAACCATTCTCCTAAATAAGTTGGATCAATTCTTCCGGTTCCATCAACGCTTTTCTGTTTGAAATTAGGATCAGCATTGGCAATTATTTCCGGCTCAGTTAAAAGAACCGCCATTGCCATACCCTGTGCCATAGAAAAAGCCGAACGAATTTGGTAATCACTTTTTTTATCTTTATATTTTTCTCTTAAAATCGTCAAAGTTTGCCTTTCCAAATCATTTAAACCATCATCTCCGCCAACAAAAAGTTTTGGATCAAGAATCCAATCGTGTGCGGCTAATTCTGCTTGAAGCAGCCCGGTGTAAATATTTAAAGCATCTTGATAAACCTCGGCATGGGGTAAAAAACTTATAACATCAAAATCAGAAGTATTTAAAAAATGATTGGCATAACCGGCAAGTTGTACCCAAGGACTTTGCTCGCCTCCTGATGGAAATCGAAAAACTAGTCTGGCATTATGAGTAAACTGACGAAGTTCGCGAATATGAGCAATTTCTAAGTTTAAAATTCCAAAAAATTCTGCCACTGATATTTTTTTTGGTTTTTTAAAAGGATCAATAAAAGTTGTGACTATTTCCTTACCCGAAATACTTTTTTCCACTATTCTTTTCTCAGAAAATCTGGCAAAAAACGAGAATCCATTAAAATCCTTTCTTCCTTCCAACGCTCTTCCTAAAAATTGAATTTTGGATGAAATTAAATTATAAGCACTTTGTAGGCTTTGAAAATAACCAATTTGTTCAACCTCTTGAAAAGGCATTCGCAGATAACTAGGGTCAGCATCAGCTTTATTGTAAAGCTCTGCCACTAAATCGGTTATTGCATGTTCTATATTTTCAGATAATTCTATATCAACTTCTTCTAATTCATTAGGATTCAAATTTCTCCCCAGTTTTTGTCTCTTTTCTTCAATCAACCTAGATTTTTCTTTCTCAAGATAATTTAAAAAATTTTCTGGCGACATAATTGCTCGAGTAATTTCTTGAATTTCTACTCGATCCATTGGTAAATTCCTTAATAATTCTTGAGGAATATCAGAGAAATTTTCTTCTAAAGTTGCCTCCTCTAAAGCAAAATATTTTTCAAAATCTTCTTGAGAGATAGAAAAAATATTATCTTCCTCAATTGCCTTTTTTAATGATTCTCTTATTATCTTTGCAGCAATTAAGTTAGTTTGTCTAAGCTGGGTAAAGTTTTCTATCAACTGAGGATTTAACTTCCCAGTTGTTGGATCAATGATTTTTTTATCCCCGGTTAAAAAATCACCAAAATAAAATAATATGGATGATGCTGTTGAAGGAGTAAAATCTAATCTTTGCGCAACGATTTTTTTCAAAATCACCGCTCCTTCTCTAGTTGAAGAAATCAAGGTAGGATCTAATCCTTGTCGTACTGCCTCAATTACTTTGGTAAAGGTAGATAACACTTGTTTGCCTTCCTCCTGTTTTCTTACCTCCATCAAAGATAATCTTTTCGCCTTTTTGTCTTCCTCAACTACTTCTTCAGCTGAAATTTTTTTTCTTTTTAATTCATTTCGCAATTCTTCTCCTAAATTTTTTCTTTCGACTTCGGTGACGGCCGCTTGTAGCGCTTTTCTAACCTCATCTTTTGCCGCTTCAATAATCTCTGTTAGCGGATCAACGCTGGCTCTTCCTTTTTTTTCTGTAGTATTTTCCATAAAAATAATTTTTATATACTTTTAGTTTATAAAATTATAAATA
>JBKBJJ010000083.1:0-3033 GCA_046293855.1 Microgenomates group bacterium
CAGTTCAGATTATAAAAACAATAAAAAAGATACTTTAATTTCAGCTACTCCAACTCCAAAAAATTCATCAGAAGCTTTAACTTTTCAAAAAACACTAACAGAGAATCCTTTAAAAGAAGACAATCTTAATCTAAATAATAAAAATTCAGAAAAATCAAATGAAAATAATGGAAAAATAGATGATAAACAAAAAAATATTAGAAAAAAAGATTTAGTTAGTCCAAATCCAACTAACACTCAAGAAAAAGTAACTGCAAACTATACTGATCAACCCCATCCAGGAGGATTTATTTACATTGAAAATGAATTAAACCTTACCGCAACAAATACCTCTCAAGGAGTAGTACTTAACTGGACAAGATGCAATAGTGATCAATTTGTCGCCTATAAAATCGCCCGATCTGAAAGTGCCTCCGATGTATACTTTCCCAGAGATGGAGCAATATTTTCAATATCAAATCAAAATCAATTATCAATTGTTGATCAATCTGTTGAAAAAGGAAAAACATATTTCTATCGAGTTTGCTCATATGAAAAAAATGGTGAATCTTGGTGTGGCAATGTTGCTTCAATAACCAACTAATTTTTAAAAAATTAAAGAAAATTAAATAATTAATTTTTCAGATGATGTTGCATAAATTTTAAACAATTAATTATCTCAAAAAATAATTACGTTAAAATGTTGAAGACTTTTTCCGCTAAGAAAAAGTAAAAAGAAATTTTATCAGAGAAACTTTTTTTAACTCTAAAATTATAAAAAATTTTATAAATTTTGGTCTAAAATTTTTCTTACTCGTTTCTTAATCATATCATAACTAAGTTAATAGAAAAAGCTTCTTTTCCTATCTTGATAATTCAATTTATAATATCGATCCTTTTGGTGTAAGAAAAGATCTTGGAGGATAGAATAAAACATCAAGCTTTAGAACATGATACATTTGATTAATATCAATAAATTTTAATTAAAAATACCAAACAAGAATCATCTCTGTAATAACATTATAATATTGATGTTTCATTTTTTATATTAACTGCAACAAAAAATCACAAGACTATAAAAATAGTTAAATTGTATCATCATTTAAAATTAAAAAAATATCAGTTTTTCTTTCAACTTTTTTAAAATCTCTTTTAATTAAATCTTGACTTGCTTTTTCATAATCACCCAATCTTCCCAAAGCAATCATCACCCATGGTATGTGATTTTTATCTTTAACTAGTTCCTTTGCCTTTTCTTTATCAAAACCAGCCATCTGATGAGAAAAGTAACCTAAATCTTGGGCCTGGTAAACTAAAGTTGCCACCGCTTGGCCTAAATCATATTGCGCGTAACTATTTTTTCCGTATTCGTCTTCATTTATATAACATGCCAAAATTAAAATTGCTGCCTCTTTTGCCCAGAGATTTCCCTCCATTAATAAACTGGCTAATTTAGCAAAACTTTTTGTTCCTTTTTTAGCAAGATAAAAAAACCAAGGTTGGCGATTATATGAGGAGGCAGTAAACCGAACTGCTTCAAAAATAATTTTTAAATCTTCCTCTTTAACCTCCTCTTTTGAAAAAAATCTTGGGCTAAATCTTTTTTTAAAAATCGGATTTATTGGTAAGTTAGTTTTTGATTCTTTAATTTTAAATAATTCTTGATTTTTTTTCATAATAACTTATACTTAATTTATAATAGTTCTTAATTATAATCTAAAAAAAATTATGAAAGCAATCAATTTTTCATTACCGGATCAAAACGGTAAAATTCATAAATTATTTGATTATAAAGGCAAATGGGTAGTTTTGTACTTTTATCCAAAAGATGATACTCCCGGCTGTTCCAAAGAAGCTTGTGCTTTTCGTGATGGAATAGCTGAACTTAAAAAATTAGGAGCAGTAGTTTTGGGAGTTTCTGCCGATAGTGTAAGCTCCCATAAAAAATTTGTTGACAAACACCATCTTAACTTTCCGCTTTTATCCGATGAAGAAAAAGAAGTGATAAAAAAATACGGCGCTTGGGGGAAGAAAAAGTTTTTAGGAAAAGAATTTGAGGGAGTTTTGCGAATTACTTATCTTATTAATCCCAAAGGCGAAATTGTTAAAAAATTCGAAAAAGTTAAACCAGATGTCCATGCAAAGGAGATTATTGACGAAATCAAAAAACAAAAACAAAGAGAATAAAATTTGTAATTTCCCAATTACTGATTGTCCTTTGTGTTCTAAACCAATAAGCGCTCTTCCTGGTACTCGTGATGCCATCTGTCAAAACTGCGGCTATAAAGAACCTTGTTGCGAATAAAGATATTATTGAATCTTTTACTCTCCTTGGTTAATTTCTGGTATTTGAAAATTCCCTTATTGCATCATCTGTTGTAATTTATCAAAATCTTGAAACTTAACATCAGTTGGAGGAGTAAAAACATTATCAGAAAAATTTTCTCTTATACAAGTTGCTTTTAACCTTTCCATCTCCTCGATTTGCTTTTCTGGATCTTCAACTTTTGTTGATGTATTTTGTAGATTTTTTATCAAATCAACACTCATCACCATCCCCTCTTTTCTTTTTGGATCCCAAGAGTAGATTTTATTGTCAGCAAAAATTGATTCATTTACCCCCTGCTTTGTCTCAACTGTTGTTCTAAATTTATTTTTTCCTTTGATATAGGTAGTAATTTTCGCCTCATCAATTTGATAGGTGCATTTTAAAGAAACATTTTGAGCAACCAAATCTTTTATTTTTTCAACCACTGTTTCTTTTTTTTCTTGAGTGTTTTTTTGGACTTTATTTTCGGAAACTTTCTCTTGTTTTTTGCCATTAAAAAAATAGTACCCCAAGCCGATAACAACTAATAAAATAATTAAATAAAATAAAGGTAATTTTTTCATAAAAGCTTTTTAATTTTTAACTAGTTTAATTATAAAGACGCAATTTAAAAATACAATATAAAAAAATCAATTAAGCGAAATTGTTCTTAAACATTTATTGGTGGCAATTTTAGTGATCTTAGCCAGAGTCATTTAATTGGCGAGTTAATTAGAAAATATTTC
>JBKBJJ010000084.1:0-2977 GCA_046293855.1 Microgenomates group bacterium
AGGTGGTCAACCGGTGATGATAATTACCGTTGGTGATATAATCTCGATGTCTTTGGAATCGATTGGATTTTTGCCTGATGTGAAGATTGTTGATTTTCGCACAAGAAGACAAAGATTAAAAGATTTTCGCGGATTGTTGAAAACAGATTTTCACCGATATCTGCGTCAGTCAATAATCGTCAATCCTGCTAGTACCCTTTCCCCCCGCATAAGCCAGATTTTCCCAAAAGCGATTTATAACCGTTTAAAAACAGGAAGAAGACAGATGATTGTTATTAAAGGAGAGGAGGATTTAACAGCGCTGGTTGCAATTTTATTAGCTCCTCTTTACTCAGTTGTTGTTTATGGTCAGATGGATTTGGGCGTAGTGGTGGTTGAGGTGACGGAGGAGAGGAAAAAAGAGGTGGTGAAAATTCTTGCGAAATTTATCGTTAATACGGATTAAAGTTGCAGATTTTTTACCATTTTTACACCGATCGAGCCAAAACGGTAAAATTAAGAATGACAAATTAAAAATGACAGTTAGAAAAACTATTTTTCTATTTTAGATTATTCTCGCAAGTAAAAACTATAAAATTTCATTTACCGTTTTAACAACGATCGGATTAAATTGGTGGTTGAAGATTTTTTAAACATTGATTTATTCAGCGACGACCGTCTCTTAATAACGCAATAAAGAAAACAAAGTCATAATAAATCAGAGTAATCTAGACAAACCAGAATAATTAGAATAATTCGGAATAACCCAGAAAATTGAAAAAAGAAAAAATAAACCAGAAAATAAACCAGCAAAATTGGAAAAATGAGAAGTAACTGAGACAAAATTCTATCTTTTATGCGGCCGCTGTCAAGATAGAAAACCAACAGGTGTAAACCTATATCACCTAACAGGGGTTAAAGATAGATGTTAGAGAGAAAAATACTTGTCAAGAAGATTTTTTTCAGTTAAAATTCAAGAATATGAGAATATGATTGATAAATATCAACCGGAAAAATTTGAGGAAAAATGGAGGAAAATTTGGGAAAAGGAGAGGCTTTATCAATTTAATTTTGAGGAAAAGAAAAAAAAGTTTTATGTTTTAGTGGAGCTTCCGTACACCTCTGGTGATTTGCATATTGGTCATTGGTTTGCTTTTACCACTCCCGATGTGGTTGCCCGTTACAAAAGAATGAATGGGTATAATGTTTTTTTTCCGATTGGTTTTGATGCTTTTGGTCTTCCAGCGGAAAATGCCGCCATCAAAAGAGGTGTTCACCCAAAAGATTGGACGATGAAAAATATTGAAACAATGACGACTCAGTTTGCCTCAATGGGTTCGATGATTAACAACTGGGATAAGGCGGTGATCACTTGTTTACCAGAGTATTACCGATGGAATCAATGGATTTTTTTGCAGATGTTTAAAAAAGGTTTAATTTACAAGGGTCAAGCTCTTTCAAATTGGTGTCCCTCCTGCCAGACAGTTTTGGCCAATGAGAATGTTGTTGATGGTAAATGTTGGCGCTGCGATGCGCAAGTTGAACAAAAAAAAGTTCCCCAGTGGTTTATTAAAATTACCGCTTATGGGCAAAGGTTAATTTGGCCCCAAAATCCAGCTGTTGATTGGCCTCTCTCAGTGAGAGAAGGTCAAAATAATTGGATTGGAAGAAGTGAGGGGACAGAAATAGAGTTTAAAGTTAAAAGTCAAAAGTTAAAAATTAAACAAGATTCAATTAAAGTTTTTACCACAAGGGCTGACACTTTATTTGGGGTAACAGCGATTGTTTTGGCGCCGGAACATTGGCTTGTTCAACAAATTCAAAATTTAAATCTCAGATCTCAAAATGAAAAATTAAGAGAAATTAGCAATTATGTAAATCAAGCAAAGAGAAAACAGGAGGAGGAGAGGTTGCGAGAAGCAAGAGAAAAAACCGGCGTTGATACTGGTTTGAAAGCAGTCCATCCTTTAACCGGGGAAGCGTTGCCGATTTGGATTGCCGATTATGTTTTAGGTTGGTATGGAGAGGGAGCGGTGATGTTGGTGCCGGCTCATGATGAGAGGGATTACCAGTTTGCCAAAAAATACAATCTGCCGATAAAAAATGTAATTTTACCTCTCAACCATGTTGACGATGGTCATGAAAAAAGGGTGGCAGAAAAACCATTTACTGACTATGGCATTTTAGTTAATTCGCAAGAATTTAATGGTTTAACCTCAAAAGAGGCGATTGAGAAAATCAGCCAAAAATTAGAAAAGTTAGGGTTGGGGAAGAAGAAGGTTGTTTATCATCTTCGCGATTGGTCGATCTCCCGTCAGCGTTACTGGGGGACACCTGTTCCCATCATTTACTGTCGTAAATGCTGGGAAATTCTAAATTCTAAATCCGAAAATTCAAACCCTCAAATTGAGAAAGTTAACTTTAAGGCAGGCAAATTCAAAATTAAAAATCACAATGATAAAAAATTAAAAGAGGGAGTTGATTATGCGATTGTTGATGGAAAAGAATATGTTATTCATCCGGTGCCGGAGAAAGATTTGCCGGTTGAGCTTCCTTATGAGGTTGATTTTACTCCCAAGGGTAAACCGCCATTGGCTACCAATGAGAACTGGCTTAAAATTAAATGTCCAAAATGTGGTGGGTTGGGGAGACGCGATGCTGAGACTTTGGATACTTTTTTTGATTCTTCATGGTATTGGTTTCGCTATGTTTCTCCTGATTACCTTGATGGCCCTTTTGATAAAGAGATGGTTAAAAAATTAACGCCTGTGGATATTTATTTTGGCGGCGCCGAGCATACTTTGGGCCATACTTTATACGCCCGTTTTTTTACTAAATTTTTTCATGATTTGGGGTTGGTTGATTATGAAGAATTTGCTTTAAAACGGGTGCAGCATGGAATAGTTTTGGGTCCTGATGGCAACAAAATGAGCAAATCAAAAGGGAACGTCATCAATCCCGATGAGCAGGTAAAAGAGTATGGAGCCGATGCTGTCAG
>JBKBJJ010000085.1:0-2968 GCA_046293855.1 Microgenomates group bacterium
TTTTTTGTCAGTTCGAAACGACATTTTTATCTTACCTTTTTAAACTTTCTATAAAACTGTCCCGGCCAAGGTTTTTGGTTTTTTTCGATATTGTATTTTTGATAAAACCTTTGCCAACTGGGACGGTTGAAAAAGAGGTTTAAATTAAAAAAATCAATCAAAAACGCTGATAAAAAGATAACCAAAACATAACCCAAAACAACAAGCAAAAAATTATTTTTATAAGAAAATCGATATTCTTTTAAAAATCTTATTCCAAAAAATATTCCCAAAAATGAAGGGATAAGAAGCCACCAAGGAAAATTGGTTAAAATAAAGTTAAGACGGTATTGATACATTGGGCCATAATGTTTTCGCAAAAGAAAAAAGATAAGATTGAAGGATAAAATCGAAAAAATTGTTGCTGATAAAAATCCTGAAAAAAGTAAGATTGAGCCAGCAACAAAATACCATTTCGGTCTCATTTTAATCTCCTGATTTTCAATTTTTTCCATCACTGATTTTTTTAAATTTTTTGATCTTGACATATTTTTTTTAAAAAACTTTTTGCCCGGGAAAGGCGTATAGCGACAGTTCCAGGCGGAATTTTTAACACATCTGAAATTTCTTCATATGATAAATTTTCAAAATAAAAAAGATCAACCACCTCTTTATATAAAATCGGCAATTGTTCTAAACATTTTTTTACCATGATTTTAAGTTGTTTTTTAAAAACCTCCTCATCAATTTTTTTCTCATCCTCGATTTTTAAAATCTTTTCGTCAAAAGATAAATTATATTTTTTCTTTTTTAAAAAATTAACTGCTTCATTATGAGCGATGCGAAAAAGCCAGCTTGAGAACTTAAAACTTTTATTAAAGCTTTTTAAATTAATATAAGCTTTTATAAAAATATTTTGGGCGATATCTTGATTTTCTTGACTGTCACCAGTTAGATAATAAATATAGCGCAAAATCTTTTTTTCGTATCTTTCAATAATTTCAGCAAAAAGCTGTTTGTCTTCCTTGATTATCTTTTCAACAATTTCCTCATCGGTTAGTTTTTTAATATCTTTTCTCATATATAAAAGTTGATGCCGGCCGGCATTTTAAACTTATTTTCTATTATAACCTCTTCCTACTCCTCCACCAACACCCAATCCTAATTCGGCGCGGATTTTGGCGGCTTCATCATATTTTTTTTCAAGCATTAGTTTTCTCATCTGTAAGAATTTATTAAACTCAGCTTGATTGTCGATAACTCGAGCAATACCTCGACCACCCATTAGTTTTTTCCAAGTGTTGTAGTCTTTGTTTTCAATTGCTTTTTGAACAGCTTGGTATTGTTCGGCTGAGCAATTTGGTCCTTGGACTGCTGGATTGCCACGGTAAGCTAAAGCTTTATTGGTTGCTATAAAACCAAAAACCAAAGTCAAAACTGTAGCTGTTAATACTGTTTTTTTCATTTTTCTCACCTCCTTTTATTTTTAAAAATTTTTAACTTCTATTAATTAATACAACTTTTAAGAAAATTTCTTTCAAAGATTTAAGGAATAAAGATTTAAGGAATTAAGTATAGCCAGATAAAAACAAAATAACGCTTTAAGCCCAAACATAAGATTTCATAACTCTTAACACAAATTGTCATTCTTGAGTCAAATTGTAATTCCCGTGCAGGCGGGAATTCAAGCTAAATATACATTTATAAGGTATTAATAGCCTGCATCCCCGTCTTCGCGGGAATGACGCAAAACAACAATTAACACATTTTTATATAGTTTTTTCAAACACCGCGAACCTTACTCCCAAACTTATGACAAACTCTCTTTTGTTATTGTTTGATATATAGCGCACCAAGCAAAATGAAGATTGTCAGACAAAGAATTAAACTCTTAAAATCCACCATTTTGTTTTGGTGCCGCTATAGTTGAGTAATTAGGAAATTAAGAAAGGTTTTTAACTGGAAAGTTTTTTAATAGAAATTTTTTAACGATTTGATATAGAAGAAAACAATTTTTATTTTATAAGAGAAAAAATAAACATCATAAAAAAAGATATTAAAATTTTAAAAAAAAGAGATTATTTTTGTTCAAAATTATTATTTTAGCTTATATTGACTTTATTTTTTATTCTTTAAAAAAATAATGCGATCGCAGCTTTTAGTTAAAGAGAGTTGATTATAATCTACAGAGAAAGAGAGAGGACGAGGAGATCTTTCAGGCATACGTTGTTTTTAACTTAGTTAAAATACTTTCTAAACACCTCGCTAATTTTTTTCGGGTCGGCTTTAGATTTTAAGGTTTTAATCGCTATCCCCATCACCGCCATCTTGTTTTTTTCAAATAGGCTTTTGTTTTCTTCAATTATTTTTTCAATTTCTTTTTTTAACTCCTCCTCTGGCAAATCAGGGGGAAGATATTTGTCCAAAACTTCAAGTTGAAATCTGGCTTGATCGGTTAGATCATTTCTTGCAGATTTTTGAGAGAATGATAAAGCATCGGCCAATTCAATCTTTATTTTTCGAAGAAGAGCAATAACCTCCTCATCAGTTGCTTCATTTTTTTTGTCAATCTCCAAATTTTTAATTCTTGATAAAATAAAGCGCAAAAAATCAACTTGCTTTTGATTTTTCTCCTTCATTGACTGATAAAGATCAGCTTGGAGTTGGTTTTTTATCATAAAAATAGTTTAACAAATTTTTTTTTGAATTTAAAATCATTTAAATCTCAAAACATAACCCTGAGGGTTAAACTCTATCTTAAACCTTAAGAAAATTCTATCTTTTATGCGACAGCAGTCAAGATAGAAAATATTGTTGGAATAACCTAAATTAAAACAAAAATTCTATCTTTGATCCGATTGGGTAAAAGATGGGATAATTAAACAATTATGTATATCTTTGTCCGATCGTTGAATAGATGCCATACTTATTTTTTCATTTTTCTTATAACCCCAAAAGTGTTTTTGATCGTGAAAAAAATAAGGAGATG
>JBKBJJ010000086.1:0-2955 GCA_046293855.1 Microgenomates group bacterium
AGCCGCCAAACATTCTTGATGACATATTTTTAAGTTCTTTAATGGTGATTTTTTTATCAACTAATTTCATAAAAAATATTACATTAAAACATTTTTTTATTGATCAAAATTTAATTTAAATCTTTCTTTTAAAACTAAATTTACATATTTTATAACTTTTACCCTCTTATTACCCTCACCACTTTTCCATGGACGACTTTAAGTTGTAGATGGGCCATTTTAAGAAGATAAACCGCTAAAGTTGCCAGCCAGCGAAGGGAGTCAGTTACCGGTCGATGTAAACCAGCAATTATTTTATCATCAGAAATTGGCAGTTTAATATTTTGGTAAGTGGGAAATTTGGTGGTTGATGCCGGCTGAAGACCAAGCTTTTTTAAATCAGGAGGAAGTTTAATTGTCTCCGCCCGAGGTGAAACAAATGGTTTAACCTCCTCATCTTTTATCTCATATTCAATCACCTCCTTTATCTTCCCTACCTCCGGTTGAGCGGCAAGCGGTTCAACCTCTTTTGGTTGGGAAACGAGCTGGGCTTTGTATTTTTTAATTAGATTATCAATGGGAGTAAAATTTTTTGATGTCATAAGAAGATTATAAAAAATCTAACCGTAAATATCATGTGTCCCCACCGAATGGAACCAGACAATGTTTTTATTAATAAATTCAAATAATATCACGTAATGGTAATCTATGGAAAACGACCAAAAATCTTTTAATTTTCCTTCAAGGCGATGAGTTTTAAGTTGAGGAGCAAAAGGATTTTTACGAAAGATCTTCTCTATCTTCTCCTCCCCCGTATCCTTGACTTTACAGTGATGTCTTTGGTGTTGTTAAAGCGAGCTAAGACAAAAAAAAGGTCGCAGAGACGGTTTAAATAGGAAATAATTTCCATTTTCTCACCCTCAATTACCAAAGGTTTTTCTTTTTCAAAATAACCAACAACTTCCCTTTCCACCCGGCGACAGATGGTTCTTGCAATATGGAAAAAACAGGAAAGCTCACTCCCCTGCGGAAGGATAAACCGGTTTAATTTTGGCAGTTTTTTTTCAAGATTATCAATTTCTTTTTCAATTTTTTTTGTTTTTTGCGGTAAATTATCAATTTTCACTTTAGCTCCAGCTAAAAAAGACATAACAAGATAAAGATCTTTTTGGATTTGGGTTAAAAATTTTTTATGAGAGGAGGAGTTAATTTTGGCAATTGTTAAACCAATGAAACTAGAAAGCTCATCGATTTGTCCGCAAACTTCAATTTGTGGATCTGATTTTAAAACTCGTCTGCCTCCATAAGTTGAGGTGGTGCCGCTATCGCCGGTTTTGGTGTAGATTGGCATAAAGTTATTAGTTATTTGTTATTATTTATTGGAAGAAAAAAATAATAAAGCCGAATAACTACTAATAACGAATAACAGAAATTTTTAACACTCACTATACCCACAGCCATAACATTTTTTGCAGCCCTCCTCATGAACTAAATTTGCCTCGCCACAGGAAGGACAGATATCAAAAGAGGACTCAAGATTTTGAGTTAATGTTTGCGATTGAAGAAGAGAGGGTTGGGTTGTCTCAAAAACAAGTTTTCCTTTCCTCTCACCATTGCCGGCTGTTTTTTCTTTATCATTTCCTAACCCATAATGAAGAGCTAAAACTTTAGCGACGGCATCAGGTAAGCTTCTAATTTTTTCTTTGCCAAAGCCTAAAATACGAGCGCCACCGATGCCTTTTAATTGATCAACTATTTCTTTAATCCGCTGTTTTGGTGAAAGATGAGAGGAAAATCTTAAAGCCAAAGAAATCATTCTCCCCAATCCTTCCGCCATAGCATAAACATCACTGCCGGCTTTACCGACATTAATAAACACTTCCAAAGGCTCAGGGGGGTTACCGCCGTTGGTGTTGATAGTGATAAAGGCAATTCCCACCGGGGTGGCAATCCGGTAAGTTGAACCATGAACCACCAAAGGACGAGGTTTGACCGGAGCTAGTTGGATTTTTGGTTTTTCCTCACTTTCAGTTTTTCGCTCCAAAACTCCCGGTCGGGAACCCTCTCTCATATAGGTTATTCCTTTGCAGCCAAGTTTGTAGGCTAAAGTATAAAGTTTTTTAACATCCTCAACAGTGTGAGTTTTTGGGGCATTAACGGTTTTTGAAATTGAGGCATCAACATATTTTTGAATGGCTGCCTGGACTTTTACATGATCCTCAGGGGTTAGCTCATTGGCGCTGACAAACCAAGCTGGTTTTTTTATTTTCCCTTCTTTAATCTCTTTTTCATGTTTTTTATACCATTTTTCATAAAGATGGTGACGAATAATATGGGTGCCTAAACGGTCTTTTCTGACAAATTCAAACTCAAAAACCGGTTCAATTCCCGATGTTGTGTTGGCCATTAAAGAAGTGGAGCCTGTTGGAGCTTGCATAAGAAGAAGGGAGTTGCGGATGCCATATTTGCCGATATCTTTTTTAATCTCCTCAGGCAGCTGAGCAACAAATTTACCTTTCAAATATGCCTCTTTGTCAAATTTTGGGAAACTCCCTTTTTCTTTAGCTATCAAAACACTTGCTCGATAGGCCTCATCGCGGATAATCCGATAAACCTTTTCAATAAATTTTAAAGACTCCTTTGAACCATAACGGAGGTGAAGTTTAATTAAAGCATCACCCAGACCCATTGTCCCCAGACCAATTCGTCTCTCTCCCTCAAGCTGAGTTTTTCTTATTCCCTCAAAAATATAAGGATCCATATCAACAACGTTATCTTGGAAACGCACTGCTGCCCGCACCAGCCGTTTTAAAGTGGCAAAATCAAAATGTCCCTTCCTTTCAATCCCCTCACCCTTAACTAAGGCAGAAAGGTTAATTGAACCTAAATTACAAACACCCCACGGAGGTAAGCCTTCTTCTCCACATGGATTAACACAGTTTATTCTATTCCAATAATAATTATTATAAAGCTTAT
>JBKBJJ010000087.1:0-2132 GCA_046293855.1 Microgenomates group bacterium
ACCCAATAGTGATATCATCACTCCTGAAAAAACTTTTAATTTTGGTTTTTCTTTTAAAAAAATTATTGAAAATATATATAAAAAAACCGGGCCGGAGGAGGCAATGATGGGGACGTTAATACTTTCGGTTTTTTGCAGTCCCAAAAAGAAAAAAGTGATATTAACAAAAATTCCAAAAAAGCTTACTAAAAAAACCTCAAGCCATCTTTTCAAGGAAAGTTTTTGATAATAAAAAAAAACAAAAGGTAAAAATAAAAGCCCGGCAAAGAAAAAACGAATAAAGGCTAAGGTGAAGGGAGGAATATTTTGCAAAGCAAATTTAAAAATAGGTGAGGCCCCTCCCCAAATAATATTGGTAATAATTAAAGCTAAAATTGGGTTCATAAAAATAAAAAAAACCAAGGTTTAGCCTCAAATCAACCCTAAGGGTTGTTTAGCTTTAAACCTTTATTTTTTTCTTACTCAGGTAAACTATTAACTCGCCTATAATTCCTGTCATAACAATTTGAATACCAACAATAATCAATAAAATTCCCAATAACAAAATAGGCCGTCGATACAAAAGGACATTAAAAAAAATTCTTTCAATGGCTAAGTATAAGCTTAGTAAAAAACCTGTCATAAATAAACCCCCCCCAATTATGCCAAAAAAATGAAGTGGTCGCTCGGAAAATTTATACAAAAAAAAGGCGGTTAAAGTATCCAAAAGTCCAATAAAAACTTTCCCCTGACCAAATTTTGACTGCCCAAATCGCCGAGGGTGATTGCTAACGGAAACCTCAGTTACAGAAAATCCATTATAAAAAACCGCCAAAGGAAAAAAGCGGAAATTATTACCATAAAAAACAAAATCTTTCAAAACTTCCCGACGAAAAGCTTTAAAACCGCAATTTATATCAGAATAGGGGGAGTGAAGAAATTTTTGCAGGAAAAAGGAGGCAAGACAAGAATATAATTTCACCAAAAAACTTTCTTGCCTTCTCTTTCTTGCTCCATTGACAAAGTCATAGCCTTGCTTAATTTTTTCTAAAAACTTTGGTAAATCAGCCGGATCATCTTGCAAATCCCCATCCATAAAAACTATTATTTTACCTGAAGAATTTTCAATCCCAGTTTTCAACGCCTCTCCCTTTCCCAATCTTTTTTTATGATTTATTAATTTGATAGTTTCTTTTTGATTTTTGATATCTATTTTTGATTTTTGATTTTTGATCTTTGATATAAAATTATCAGTTGACCCATCATTAACCAAAATTACCTCCCAGTCTTCTTTAATTTTCTCCATTAATTTTGCCAGCGAATCAACCAAAATTGGCAAATTTTTTTCTTCATTGTAAAAAGGAATAATAATAGATATCATAATTATTACTACGAATTACGGATATATTACGAATATACGAATAAAAAAAATAGTAAATTCGTACTAATTCGTACTTTCGTAGGCCTAAATTTTTTTGTAAACCTCAATGCTTTTTTCATCTAGATTATCGGAGAAAATCATCTGATAATTACCATCTTCCCTTAATCGCTGATAAAATTCCACCAATAAACCACCCTTATCAATATCACCAATCTCTGGTCGATAAATAATAACATAATCAGCCATTTTATAATCATCAATCGTCTTTATTATATCATCGTCTGTTAAACCCATCGACGGATAAGCTGGATCAAAAAGGAAATTATGATAATATTGCCTGTTAGTAAAAAAAGGGGCTAATCGTGGCGTCGTTGATACTTTTATTTTTTCGTCTTTCAATTTCTCCTGCCAGAGTTTGATTGATGCTAAAGTTGTCTCGCTTATTTTTTCAAATTTTACCGGCTGTTTTAAAAAGGAGAAGGGGAGAGGATTATATAAATAAATCGACCTTAAATTAAGGAATAAAAAGAGACTAAAAAAAATCACTCGCCAGCTTTTGCTTTTAATTAACCGATTAAAATTTTTAAATCCTTCAATTAAAGAATAAAAAATAAAAGGGACGATGACTGAATTATAATGAAAAAAAATTGCTCTCATATTATTATTAATACTTAAGATATTTATTAACCACTCAGGAGAACTTATCAAAAGCGCAAACGGAGAAAACAGCGAATAAAAATTTGGCAAAAGCAATTGCTCAATATATAAAAAT
>JBKBJJ010000087.1:2142-2947 GCA_046293855.1 Microgenomates group bacterium
GAGAACTTATCAAAAGCGCAAACGGAGAAAACAGCGAATAAAAATTTGGCAAAAGCAATTGCTCAATATATAAAAATCCTTCTTTGATTATTGTTGCCTTCCTTTGCCTGATACCAACAAAATAAGAGCGGGCAAAATGTACGTCGCCGCGAAAGTGGGGGATGATAAAATAAACGGTGGCAATAAAAAATACTGCCCCAACAATGGCAGTAATTAACCCAACTTTTTTCTCTTTTTTTATAAAAAAAAGATAAATACCCAAAAGAAAAACTGTCAAACCAACATGCTCTTTTGTCAACAAGCTCAAAAAAATAAAAATAAAGTAGCTCTTATAATTTTTTGAAAGATAAAAATAAATGGCAAAAAGAAGAAAAGTAGTGGCAAAAGAGACAGCGTGAAAATCAAACAAAACTACTCTTTGGACAGGAAAATAAAAAAGATAACTAACAGAGAATATTAAAGCAATTAAATCTTTTCCTAATATTTTTTTGGCAATAAGATAAACCCCCAAAGCCCCCAATCCAACAATTATAGTCTGAGTCACCAAAAGAACATCTGGAGAAGGATAAATCCAGTAAAAAGGAGCCAATAAAACTAAAATCGGGTCAAAATGGACAGCTAATCTGTTAACATTCTTTTTTAAAGTCTGATCTGACATCTGCAAAATCCGACCACGGGAAGTATTGTAAACCACCTGATTCATAATCCCCAAATCATAGTAGTGAGAGTTTAGCGTCCGATAACGAAGAATAGCTAAATAGGAAAAGTAAACCACAAAAACCCCAATAATAATAAAAAGAAGAAT
>JBKBJJ010000088.1:0-2928 GCA_046293855.1 Microgenomates group bacterium
CCTGTAAAACTTCGATCAACCCTCGTGCTCGGCACCATTTGACAAACTTTTCCACCGCCTTAATTTTTCTTTCAATCACGTCAGGATTTTCTCCCCGATGGTGGAGGTTTTGAAAGTAGCGCCGGATTGTTTCAGGGTTTAGGTTGTTCATAGGGCTTATAGGTCCAATTAGACCAATAAGATTGATATTTTTTGACAAATTCAATCGTAAAATCGTAAATAATTACTGCTCCCTGATAAGTTTTAAGTTCTTTGTATGACATAATGGCCAGCAAAATAAGACCAATTAGATTTATTAGACCAATTAGACTTATTGGTCTTATAAGACTGATAATCTCTCTCCAACACATAAGGGTTACCCTCCGCCGCTGGATCACACCAATCTTTGAGGCTTTGCCAAGCTTTGTTTAATACGCGAATAAACACGAATGAAAAAGCGAATAAACGCGAATAATTAAATTTGCCGGTATTAGCTTTTATTAGCATAGCTTTTATTAACATAGGTAAAAAATTCCCGGATATCTTCCAAGTAACTTTTAATAGTTTGCTGATCAAGATCCTCTTTGAGAAGGCCCTGATGGAATTGGGTCAAAATTTGTCCGATTGGACTTATTGATCTGATTGGACTAATATTGGGAACATGTTTGGCCGGATTTTCCTTCATCCATCCTTGACTAATACAAAAAGAGCAGAATTTGCGCAAAGTTGAAAGACGGCGATTAATCGTTTTCACCGGAATGTTGTTAGCAAGAAGATAAGTTTTGTAATCGATTATTGTGGTTTGGGTAATAATTTGCTGTAGAGGCAAATCTTTGGATTCACCTCTTGAATTTAAATAAAATACCAACCACTCAAAAAAATGCCTCAAATCTGAGAGATAATTTTTCACAGAAAGCGATTTTATATTTCCCGCAGAAAGATATTTTTTAAACAAGGCTTCAAGATTATCAAGATTATACCCTTTGTCCATACAATTTCATCATAAAACAATAATAATAAATTTGTCAAGAGGTATTTTGCATATATTTTGATACACTGATATACACAGAAAAGAACATAGAATTACACAGAAGATTTATCCTTATAGTTTTATTTAAATTAATTTAAATGAATTACCGCAATTAGTATTTGCTTACGTAAATATATCATAATATATCAGTAGACTTATAGTATTTTGGGAGGATTTTTTGTTTTGCAATCTGAGATTTAGAGATCAGGATTAAAATCCTAAATTCCAAATCCTAAATCATAAACAATCCGCCTTAGGCGGACAAAATTCAAATTTTCAAAACTCTAAATAATAATAATGTTTGGGATTTTGAATTTTGGTCATTGGAATTTGTTTAGAATTTAGAATTTAGGATTTAGGATTTTTTTTATCACTTATTATTAAAGTTTGCTAATTTTTCTTAAAAATTTTTTAGATTTTATTTACGCTTTAAAACCTAGATATTAAGTGGAAGACTGTTTTCTAACACTACCTATAGTATTTAAAAGGGACACTTTTTTGAAAAGGCTATCTTTTTAAAAACTGACCTTTATTGAAATTGACAGAGGGTTTTTAATGGTTTATGATGAAAATTATGAAACGGACTCTTTTTTTTCTCGTGTTTTCCCTTTTCGCTTTACTTCTTTTTTCTTTATTTTTTTGGCTCTATGAGGCAAAGTTTTTTATCGGTCGAGCATCAGTGACATCGCTAAGTTTCTCTGTTGACAACTCTTATCTTTTTGTCACGCCACTTCGGGCTAAAGCCAACGGTAAAGAGAAAATCCGAGTGACAGTTTTTGTTTTAAACAATCAAGGATTAGGAGTGATGGGGAAAAAAGTTTTTATCGGCCGCGACCCTAACTTGTTTATAGATGATATCCAAGCCCTAACTGACTCCTATGGGAAAGCGGTTTTTGACGTTGCCTCCCAAAAAAAAGGGGAATATTATTTGGAGGTTAAAGTGGAAGATAAAGTCCTGCCACAAAAGGCGCATTTGAGTTTTTATTAGTCGCAGAAAAACGCGGAAATTAACGCGAAATAAACGCTGAAAATGAGAGATAAATTATTATTTTCTGATTTAACTTACAAAATTCGCGGGTGTTGTTTTGAGTTATATAAAGAATTAAGTTATGGCCATAAAGAAGTTATTTACAAAAGAGGACTTTCGGAAAAACTAAAAAAAATAGGCTTAAAATTATCGGAGGAAAAACAAATACCAATATACGTTGAAAATAAAAAAGTAGGTGTTTATATTCCTGATTTAGTAGTTGAAGATAAGATTATAATTGAAACAAAAGCAAAGCTAAATCTTTTAAAAACAGATATTGAACAATTTTGGCATTATTTAAAATCAACTAGATATAAATTAGGACTTTTGATTAACTTTGGCAAACCTGGTGGGGTAGAGATTATAAGAAGAATTTATGATTCAGCCCGTCATTCCGCGTAGTTCTGCGTTCCATTCCGCGTATTTCTGCGCTTTGACAATCGCCAAGTTTCTCGGGTGCAAATACCTTCTCAAAAAATAAATTACCAACCCGACAATTTGGAGCAAAATAATAAATTCCAACAGACGCGATTTTATAATTTTAAAAAGCATCAGAAAAAGCTCAAAGATAATCATCCACCAGGGTAAAATCCTGACGGTTAACTTTCTACTCTCAGGAGAGGAGTTTTCCAAATAATTAGTCTGGGCAAAAAGACGAAATGTTTGGCTGGAGGAGGAGGGTAGGATAATGGAGAAATTTCCTTCACTGTCTGATTTGGCGGTAAATTTGGGAAAAGCAAATCCGCCAGAATGGGGAATATTTTCTGCCGCGTACACACGCGAATTAACATCAATAGGAAAACGAATAAACGTCAGCGAGCGAATTTGCTCATTAGCTACCATTCGTTTTAATTCGCTTACATTGGCGTATAATGAAAGATCAACCTCACTC
>JBKBJJ010000089.1:0-2856 GCA_046293855.1 Microgenomates group bacterium
GCAAAATCTTCAAGCTCAAAGTTAGAGTATATAAGATATTTTCAAATTGCTTTAAAATCAGCCAATGAAACAAAATATTGGTTGGTTATTATCAAAGAAACTAACATAAAATTTAAAAACAAATGTGATGAATTATTAAAAGAAGTTGGCGAAATTGCTAATATTTTAGGAGCGGGAATTTTAACAATGAAGGGTAAAAATAAGGTAATATAATTTTAAATTTTACCCTGTCATTTTGAGATTTTAATTTTAAAGTTTGAATTTAAAAATACCTCCACGCCCAAAAAGCCACACTCCCTACTCCCTTTTCCTTTAAAAAATCGGTTTTGATTTTAACCGACTCCTCATCCTCAAACCAGACAATATGATAATCTAAGTGATAAATCCCTTGGTCATCGGGAGTTTTTGAAGAAATCACATAGTTTATCTCCACTTCTTTTGAAACTTCATCGCGCTTTATTATGCAATTTTCCAATCGACAACCAATGTTGTCATCTTTTTTTGCTCGGTTTGAAGATGCCTCCATTATAAATTTCTCCTTTATTTGTTTTAATGTTAAAGCTTTAGCTTGAGTTATTGGTCTTTTCTTTTCATCAACTCGCCAGTCGTAACCGTACATTCCAAATATTACTGTCAACTTTTCTGGTAAAACGAATTTTAAAAAATCATCAATCATTGTCTTAAAATCATAACCAAACTTATCTTTTGCTTCATAAGGAAAATTTGGTCCCGGCTCACCATAGCTTTTGTGAAAGTCATATGCCATAACCATTACTTCATCTGAGTTTTTAGACAAAAATCCAACATCATAGGGTCGTTTTCGGAAAAAAGTATCACCATAGAGGATAATCCCTAATTTCCAATTTCCAATTGCTAATTCCTTTCTAAAATCTTGAACAAAATTGTTGATTTGATTGACTAAATCATCAGTTGGTAAACTGTTTATTTCCAAATCCAAAGCCACCCCTTGCAGATTATAGTTTTTTACTATATCAACAGTTTTTTCTCTCTCTGATAACCAACTTTTTTCTTGAGGAAGTTGAGTTATTTTCACCGTAAACCATACCTCTCCTTTAAAATTTAGTTGCGATCGCAACATTTTGTTAAAGAGCTCAAAATTTTCCTCACTGCCAAAATAAATTACTCTTTGGTATTGATTTAGCTGATCCGCCTGAGCCGGACTGATTTCAACTGACTCCCACTGATTTAACTGATTTATCTGCCACTGCGGCACAAAAATTGTTTTAGCTTTAAACCCTAAGGGTTGAATTGTATCTAAACCTTGAGATTTAGCCTCAATTTTTGGTCTCTTTTTTTCTGTTTCTCTTTCGGTTTTTTTTGATAAGTCTTTTGTCGATTTAAAAGTTGGTTTAAAAGTCGCCTGCCTTAAAATAAAATAAAAAAACAATCCCCCAAAAAAAGCGGCGGTTAAAAAAATTCCTAAAAATTTTCTCATTTTAAAATTTTAGCATTTTTTAAACAAAAACTTCTATTTTAACACCAAAATAAAACTAATTTAAAAAAAATCTAATCTGGGGTATATTCAATCTGGAAGATACTCTTGACATAGAACAATTAACTCTTGACAAATAATTTTTTTCATTTAATAATAAAATTATGCCTTTTATTAGTCTAAAAACTGTTTTTGAAGTTTTAACGGAAGTGTGGATTAATCTCACCTCTGGTTGGTTTGGAATTGTTATCGTAACTCCTGGGTTTTTGGGAACATCTATCGATGATTACATAAAACTATTGACAATTAATCTTCCTCAAGGTATATTGGGATAGTAATAAGTTTTATCTTAACTGAAAGAAAAAATCACTATGTTTAACTTTAGAGATTTTTTTACCAGCATCTCGGTTGCTTATAGTTTGCTGATGATTGCTACTCTTTTGTTGGTTTTGGTGTTAATAGTCAATGAGAAAAAAGGGGGCGTTAAAAAATGAAAATCACAATTTACACCATCACTGACTGTCAATTCTCCAAAGCGGAAAAAGAGTATTTAAAAAGTCATAATCTTCCTTTTGAAGAAAAGAACTTAGAACAAAATAAAGAATGGCTAACCGAAATGTTAGCTGTTTCCAATAATTTTGCCGGCACTCCCGTCACCAAAATTGAAAAAGACGACGGCCAGATTGTTGTTTTGAAAGGTTTTACAGAAAAAGAGTTAGCAGAAGCTTTAGGCCTTACCACTCAACCAAGTAACCAGCAGCCAATCAATCAACAAACACCTCCTTCCTCACCTCCTCAACCACCAACTCCAGAACCCACCCAACCGCCCACACCCCCCCAAGCTTCAGGGCCAGTTAGTGGATCAGTATCGCCAACCCCCACTCAACCGTCAACTGCTTCTCAATCTTCAACTGAACCGCCATTCAGCTCCCCTCAAACTCAAGCCAATGATCCATTAAGCTCTATCCTTAATGATCTTCAAGCAAAATCAGCTCAACCCGATTCTAACCAACCGCCTCCTCCCTCTATTCCAGACTTTCCAGTAAAAAGTTAAGAAGAATTAAAAAATCTTCAAAAAAATTTTTCAGAAAGGAAACGGCAAGATTTAACATTAAATCATTTATTGAAGATTAGCAGGGACGGAGAGAATCGAACTCCCATCAAGGGTTTTGGAGACCCCTATTCTACCATTGAACTACGTCCCCAAGTTTAATCTTTTTATTAATCTTTTATAAGATGAACCAAACTGTTTCAATTTTTTTTCTCTTAATTTAGCTAATTCTTCCTTATCGTATGCTTCATAATAAATAAGATTAGGTTTTCTCATTCTTTTGGTAGTATATACTTTTTCATTCAAATGTTCTTTTAATCGCCTTCTTAAATCTTTGGTAAAACCAATGTAA
>JBKBJJ010000008.1:0-397 GCA_046293855.1 Microgenomates group bacterium
CGACAGCAGTCAAGATAGAAAATATTGTTGGAATAATCTAAATTAAAACAAAAATTCTATCATGACAGCGGCCGCTTTTAAGATAGAAAAATAATTTTTGCCCTCTACTCCCCCAAATTCACCAACTAAATTTTATCTTTTAAGAGGTTTAGAATTTAGGCTTTAGGCTTTAGGACTTAGGATTTAGGATTTATTTATAGTACTCCCTCACCTGGAACAAGATATACCACCCAATAACTGCTACAACAAGCGCTCCTCCAATCCCTCCGCTTAACAAACTATAAACTAGACTGACTAAAGAAGCATAAAACAAATAAAGCCAACCTTTTCGCTGTCTTTTAAAAAGACCAGGGACAGCGAAAGCCTGAAAAACCAAAACCACGCCAAAAATAACCAT
>JBKBJJ010000008.1:407-13430 GCA_046293855.1 Microgenomates group bacterium
TTATTCCGTATGAAACCATGTATGAGGGGCCTAAAAAAGCAGTAAAGGGCGAAACCAACGCTCCCAAACCTAAAGCTGCTAAAACTGCCGGCACCCCTAAAATAATCCCTAAAACTACCAGATATGGACCAAAGGTTACAATCAACTCTTTAACGCCTTCAGGTAAAGAAAACGGGGCTTTTTTAACAAAATAAAGTTCTAAAGTCTCCTCAAGCTGCCCCAAAGCCGATTTTAAATCAGTGTTTTTGGTTGCCATATTTTATTTATTAATAAATTAATAATTTGATTTAATAATAAGTCAACTAATATTTTTTTGTCAATAAGAAATCGCCTCTTACATCAACTAAAGAAACTCCCTTAGCTGCGAAACCTATAGAATTTATAGCAGGATAAATTAAAATAAATTTTTAAGTAAAAAATCGCCTTAAGTCTTTAATTAAAAGTTGCGATCGCAATAAAATTTTAAAGAACTTTCACTATCCTATATACTTTAACGCCTGTTAGCTGTTTTGGTTTACACCTTTTTTTAAGTAAAAACAATTTAAAAAAAAATATAAAGAAAAAAATAGCTCTGTAACAATCCTTTTAAAAATAGTGTAAAATTTTTTTGATACGATCGTCATATAAAAATTTATGGCTAATATGGCTAAAAATTAATTTCTAAATTGAAAAAGCTTTTTCGTTGAAAAAAGACAATTTTTATTTGATTTTTTCTTTTCTATTTTTTAAAATTTTCTTTAAAATGAAACTTCAAGATTTAATTGAACAAACTCTTATCCTCGTTAAACCTGATGGCGTAAGAAGAGGGTTGGTGGGAGAAATTATCAAAAGATTTGAGGCGACGGGGTTAAAACTGGTAGCGATGAAAATGGTCAAACCCTCAAAGGAGCTATCAGAAAAACATTACCCAGCCACAAGAAGGGATTTTATTGAAGGAATGGGCAAAAAAACACTGGAGAATTATAATCAGTTGGGGATTGATGCAAAAACCCAACTGGGAACTGATGATCCATACAAAATAGGTTTGCTTATCAGAAAATGGTTAATTGATATGATTGCCGATGAGCCGACAGTGGCAATGGTTTTTGAGGGACCTTTGGCAGTATCGCTTGCTCGAAAAATCGCCGGCAACACCCTTCCTTATCTGGCGGCGCCGGGGACAATCCGCGGCGATTTATCTTTTGACTCCTCAGCTTTAGCCAATTTTCAAAAGCGGGCGATTAAAAATTTAATCCATGCCTCCGGTTCAAAAGAGGAGGCAGAATATGAAATTCCCCTTTGGTTTTCCAAAGAGGAAATTTTATCTTACAAAAGAGTTGAAGAGGAGGTAATGCTTTAAAATGAAACTGCCAATCAAACTTATCGATGAATCCCTTCCTCCTCCCTCCTATCAGACAAAAGGAGCGGTCGCCTTTGATCTTTACTCAAGAGTTAATTTAGAAATTCCTCCCTGGCAGACAACTATTATTCCTTTAAATCTTATTGTCAAAATTCCCAAAGGCTTTTTTCTGATGATCGCCGCCCGCAGTTCTTTGGCTTTAAAAAAAAATTTAATTCTTGCCAATGGCGTTGGTGTGATTGATCAAGACTATCACGGTCAAGACGATGAAATCAAAGCTTCAGTTATCAATTTTTCTCAAAAAACTGTGACCGTTAAAAAAGGCGAGCGGATTGCCCAGGGGATTTTGGTGAAAATTGCTAAAGTGGAAAAATTTGTTAAAATGGAGAAAATTAAAAAGAAAAGCCGCGGCGGTTTTGGCTCAACCAACTAAAAAAAATGTTTACCCAGCAAGAAAAAAAGATTTTAAAGCAGTATTTTACCAACTGTGATGAGGATGTTTTTTGTTTGATAAATTTACCTGAGGTGGTCAAAGGCACTCTTTTCTCCCGCTATTCCCGCTCTGCCAAAGATTTAAGAAGGTTGTTTTTGGATGAATTTTATCAGCAAGAAGCTCTTCAAAATGCCCTTCCAAATAATAAAAGTTTCAGCCAAACTTCAGTCAACCTGCAAAAAGCAGAAAATTTTTACGAGCGAATTCTTATTGGCTACGGCGATGACTCGGTGGCAGAGCTTGGTGGGGCTCATTTGGCCGTTGAAAACATCTCGGTTTTGGCAAGTAAAAGTTTGGAAGAGCACCGGATTGGCCTTTCTCCTTTGGAAAAATCCTCTCGTTATGTTTATTTTGACAGCAAAGTTAACGGTGATTATCTTTTTTACAAACCCAAAAAAATTCTCTCCTCAAAATTTGCCGCCCTTTATCTAAAAACTACCCGCCTTCTTTTTGACACTTACTCTCAAATTGTCCGACAGATTCAACCATATTTAAAAGAAATTTATCCCGGTGATGAAAAAGATCTTGCTTATAAATTCTCCATCCGAGCCAAAGCTTGTGATTTAGCTCGTGGTCTTCTTCCTTTATCTGCCTTTACCAATTTGGGTATTTATGGCAATGGAAGAGCTTTTGAATACCTTTTAATCCATCTTTTCAATGATCCACTGGAGGAGGTAAAAGAAAAAGCAATAAAAATAAATGAGCAGTTAAAAAAAGTTCTTCCTGCCTTCATCAAAAGAGCCACCAACGAAAGAGGAGAAAAATATCGTCAATATCTTAATTTAAGCCAGAGTAAACTTGATCAAGAATTAAAAAACCTACCAATGGGAAAAAATGGGCTAAAAATTAAAAAACCAATAGTTACCCTTGTTGATTGGGAAAAAAATGCCATTGAAAAAATTATCGCCTTTTTAATCTTTGAAAACACCTCTTTTTCTCTTCCTCAGGCTTTAAAACTGGCAAAAAAATTAAGCCCCCGGAAAAAAGAAGCGATAATCAAGGCGGCGGTTTTTGGCAGAGAGAATCGCCATCACAAAGTCAGACGTGCTTTTGAGGCGCCTTATTTTACTTTTGAGGTATTGGCTGACTGGGGAGTTTACAAAGACTTAATGCGTCATCGCCTTTTAACCCGCCATCGCCAACTTTTCACTAATGAGCTGGGATATTTTATTCCCGAGGAAATCAAAAACACTCCTTTTGCCAACCTTTTCAAAAAAGCCTCTGATGCCGCTGTTGAGGCTTATTGCAAAATTAAAAAAGAGTTTCCCATCGAGGCCCAATATTTAGTTATTCACGCCGCCTATAACCGATTTTTACTCAAACTTAATTTAAGAGAAGCCGTTCACCTTTGTGAGCTGCGCAGCTCCCCCCAAGGTCACCCCAGCTATCGAGAAATTGCCCAAAAAATAGCCCAAGAGATTATTAAAAAATACCCTCTTTTTGCTAGCGTTTTAAAATTTGTTGATTACCAAAAATATCATTTGGAAAGACTCTCCTCTTTTCAAAAAATCCTTAAAAAAGCGGAAAAATTAAAGGTTGAAGTTTTTAAAGATTAAACCCTTCTTTTTAAATTTAAAACGTTAATATAATTTTTTAAAAAATTCAACTAATTCAACCAATTAAACTATTTTCAACTATTTATAACTATTTATAACTAATTTCAACTAACTTCCCCCCTCTCCTCCACCTCAAATTCGCCATCGTTTTTAAATTTAACCTCAAAAATTGGTAAGTTTTTAGCTAATCTTTTTAAAGTTTCAAAAAGGTGATTTTCTGCCTCATCTGATAAAACCTCATACAAATACTCCTCATCACAGCCGGGATAAAGGGTAACTGCTTTTTTTTCGATGAGTTTTTTTGCCAACAGGCGTCGGCGTTGGTTAGCTAACGTTTGCTGGTAAACAAAAACCTGAACCTCAACTGGCTGAAGGTTACCGTTTTGGCTCGATCGGTCAAAAACGGTATAATGGGGGTAAATACCATAATTCCCCTTTACTATCAAAATCGCCGCCTCTTTATGCTCTCCGTGAAGGATAACTAATTGGCGTGTTTTTTCTGCGGTCGTGGTTAAAACACGCAATTTTTCTCTAATAAAATTTATATCCTTCTCCTCCAAATGATATCCAGCTGGGTTGGATTGAATTTCCCGCCAGTGGCCGCAACCATCAAACTTCGTTAAAAATGATGGTGAAGGAAAATTTTCTTGGCCCTTTTCAAATTTAGTTGAGGCAATAAGATAATCCGTTTGGGAGGAAAGGTAAGAGGAGGATGATGGGCTAAAATTTCGATGAGAGTGGCTGTTTGACGAGCCGCCTGTCAGCAGCGAGGGGTTCACTTGAGGAGAAATTTCAAGCAAACCATCTTTGCTCCAATAATGCTCATCGGTGTGAAAATGAAAATTCTCCTCTCCCCCAACCACCTCAACCAAACTCTCAAACGCTCTGCCTCCATCAACGGCAAACCCAAAAGCATTGCCGGTGGCCAAAATCAAAGCCAACTCTCCCAAATCTCCTCCTGGGATAGCAAGCGCCGGCAATGGCTCTTCTTTAGTTTTTAAAGCGGGCTTGTTCTGATTCACGCCCTGATTTTTCCTTTTTGATTTTTTATTTTTGATTTTTGATATTTGCCCAGCCCTTCGCGAAGGGCTGGGTTGATTTTTGATATTTTTATCGTATCTTCCATCAATACACCGGCTTAAAAATTGATCTCCTTCAACCGGATATCGATTCTCAAAAACCAACTCCCCCACTTGTTGTTTATTAAGAATAATTTTTTTCATAAAAATTAAATTTATATATATTTCTTTGCCAACCTGATGGTTTGCTGGCGAAAAAACTCTTTCACTTTTTCCCAACTTATTTTCTCAATCATCTCCGGCATCTCCAGCTTTTCCGCATCTTCAAAATAAGCTAAACTTTTTATTAAGCTATAAATATTATTGGCCAGAAGTTTATATTTCTTATCATAATAGCTAAAGGCCTCCTCTATCGAAATACCGTTTTTATTTAAAAAATACAGATCAATAAAATCTTTTTTTGTTCCTCGATCCATCACCGCCGCTAATTTCATCGCCGCAATATCTTTGGGGTCAGCCAAAGCAATATCTAAAAATTTTTTCGGTTGAAAAATTAAAGGATACTGGTAGAGAAAAAGACTAAATTTAACACCATTAAATAAACCTAAAAGAGTGTTTTTGTCAGCCGCTTCCTGTAAGGTAAACTTTCCTATCTGACTTAATTTTTGAGCAATCTCTTTGCTCTTAAATTCTTTTGGGGTAAAAAAGTCAAAATCAACTGAAATTCTGTGCCCATATTGTAAAGCTAACGCTGACCCACCCGCAAGATAGGTTTTCGGCGGTAAAATTTTTTCTTTTCCTAATATGGCCAAAGACTCTTGCGCATTTTCAGATAGGACGGCTGTAAACATGCTACTTTTTTTTGAGGAATTTTTAAAAACAGCGACCAAAATCTTCCAACTTTAACGTTAAAATCACGGATTTTACTAAAAGTGTTTTTAATTTCTTCTTCAGAAAAGTTTTTTCTCACCCAGCGAACCGCTTTGATATCGCCTTTATCAAGTAATCTATTTATAACAAAATAAGGCTTTTTTTTGGGGTCAAGTTTTTTGACATCAACATCCCAAAAGTACTGATGAAGATATTTGGGAATTTTCATAAATTAAATTATACTATAATTACCTCAATAACTTTGTAATTTTAATCTGCGGAATGTTGACAAACTTTGGCAAAGTCTATTATAATTTAAGAATATGAGCACAGTTAATATTTCTTTACCGTCAAACCAGGCAAACCTCATTGATCAAATAGTCAGACGGTATGGATTTGCTAACAGAAGTGAGTTTATTCGCTCTCTTATCAGATTGGTTATTTACCAACCGGAGTTGATAAAAACAGCCGCTGTTTTTCCTTTTATCCCCCCAAAAGAAAAGTCGGTTAAAAAAATTGTCTCTGCTTTTGCCAAAAGTGGCAGATATTCTAAAGATTTTTTGAAAGACTTAACTGAGGGGCTAAAAAATAGCGACTATTTCAAAGAATAATTTATGATCAAAATTCTTCCTCTTGGAAATAAAGTCTCAAAAAAAATCAAAAAATTTGGACTAGAAAATAAATTCAAAAAACAACTTAATCTTTTTTCAAAAAATCCTTATTATCCAAGTTTAAATACAGAGCTACTTGAACCCAAAGAGTACGGAATATATAGTTTTCGTATTGATAGAAAATATCGAGCAATCTTTATTTTTCGAGATGATAAAAAATCAATTGAAATTATCAATATTACTTCTCATTACCAATGAAAAACAAAGTTTTTGTCTTTGACCCAACCTTATCTGACAAATTAAGCTCTGTTCGCGGAGTTGGCCGATATCTGCAAATATTGAAAGAAAATTTACCAAAGAATACGATTTTCACAGATTCACCAAAAATGATTACCGCCGATTCTGTCTTCATCAACCCTTTTTTCAACTTTCTTCAACCGCCTTTAACTTTAAAACGCCTCGCTAAAAAACAGATTGCCGTTATCCATGATCTTATTCCTTTCAAATACCCCAGCCACTTTCCAGTGGGGATAAAAGGAAAGATAAATATTTTTTTAAACAAACTAGTATTAAAAAATTATGATTTAATTATTACTGATTCTCAAGCCTCAAAAAAAGATATTGTCCAGATATTAAAAATTAATGAAAAAAAAGTGAGAGTGATTTATCCTTGTCTGCCGAAAATATTTACCAGATATTCGATATTCGATATTCGATATTCGGAAAAGACTCAAAAAAATCCAATATCCAATATCCAATATCCAATATCAAAATTCTGTTTGTATGTTGGTGATGCCACTTGGAACAAAAATTTAGTTAACCTGGCAAAGGCGATAAAGATAATAAATGTCAGTTGTGTATTGGTAGGTAAAATATTTGAACGATATTCGATATTCGATATTCGATATTGGCAAATAAAAACAAAAAATCCCAATATCCAATATCAAATATCCAATATCAATCAATTATCTCATCCTTGGCAAAAAGAATTTAGGGATTTTTTAAAAGAGGTAAAAGATGATAAACGATTCATTTTTTTTGGTTTTGTTGATGACTATAGGTTGATTAAACTTTATCAGCAAGCTTTGGTTAACATATTGCCTTCACGCGCTGAAGGATTTGGTTTTTCATTTCTTGAGGCTGCCTCCCAAGGTTGCCCATCAGTTTTGGGAGATATTGCTGTTTTGCGGGAAATTGCCCAAGATAGCGCCTACTATGCCAACCCTGATGATCCTTATGATTTGGCCAACAAAATCGGTGAAATTTATTTTAATCATAATTTAAGAAATAAAATAGGCAATAAGGCTTTGGAAAGATTTAGATATTTCAGTGGTGATAAATTTAAAAAAAGTTTTTTATCATTAATAAAAGATGGAGAATTTAATTAACTTAATTTCCGAAATTAATCGATATGCTCTTCTTAACTTAAATTTATATATTATTTTTTCATTTATCTATATTATGATTTATCACTTAGCTGTTAATTTTGGAAGTGAGTTTAATTTAATGATAACCACCTTCTTTTTTATTTTTGGAGCAATCTTGGGACACTTTTTTAGTTTTGAGTTTGGGTTTTTAGTGGCAGTGGTTTTAAGCTTTATTTTTATCTCTGGTCCAAGAAAAGATCTTTAAAAAATTAACCTAACAAGTTATTGACATTAAATTACCATTAAAATTTTATAATTTTTTAATAATTAAAAAGCAATAAAATTTGCTAAGATATCTTTATGTGGAACTGGTCGGTTGATGAGGAAAAATTCAAAAAAAAATATCCCAAGCAATACCGTTTATGGCGGTTAATCCAGCTTATTAATTATGGGTTAGATGAGGGCGAGAAATTGGATAAAGAGGAGGTAAAAAAAGCCTGGCCAAAGATTAAAGACCAACTTGATCCTTATAAGGCAAGACTGATAGAATTTTTATTATGGGGAAAACAGTACTCACTTCCACCCAACTTAACTTTCTGGAATTGGCACAAAGTAATGCCTGGATTGTAAAAAACTTTTATCTTACGGGCGGGACAGCTTTGGCGGCTTTTTATTATCAGCATCGCCTTTCTGAAGATATTGATTTGTTTTGTGAAAATAAAGAGGTTGACCCAATTTTGACAGAGGCTTTTTTAAAAAAGAACAAAAAAAAATTAAATCTTGTTGGTTGGGCCCGAACTCAGATTTTAGGTCTTGTCAGTTACAATCTTAATTTTAAAAGTGGCGAAAAATTGAAGGTTGATTTTAACTACTATCCCTTTCCAAGAATTAACACCGGAAAGAAATTTAAAAATTTAGCCATCGACAGTGTTTATGATATTGCTGTAAATAAAATCCACACTGTTTTTATGAAACCAAGAATTAGAGATTTTATTGATCTTTATTTTATCTTCAAACGGGAAAAAGATTACTCCCTTTCAAAATTAATTCTTGATGCTAAGGCAAAATTTGACTGGCATATTGATCCAATCAATCTAGCAGCTCAGTTTGTTCGTGTTAGCGAATTATTAAAAACTAAAGATCTTCCCAAAATCCTTGTTCCTTTTAATCAAAAAAAAATGGAGGAGTTTTTTCTTAAATTAGCAAAAAGTTTAGAGAGAGAGATTTTTGTTTAGGTTTATAAATAAAACTTTAGAAAGTAGTCTAAAAATTATATCTTTTTCAATATTGATATTAACTTTAACTTATGTTAAACTTAAGATTAATATGCAGATTCAACCAATATCCGTTAAATATTTAAGAGAAAACTTCTCCTTTGTTAGAGAGAAATTGAAGTAAGGTTTATCATTTCTTCTTATTTATCGATCTCAAGCTATTGCCAGAATAGAACCAATTGGAGAAGAAAAAAGTGGGAATAAAATTCTCCAGACATTGATTACTCCTCCTAAGAATCTTTGTTTTAAAAGCACCAAATCAGCTGTTAGTTTAGTTCGAAAAGAACGGGATTAAATGAAAACCATTATTTTAGATTCTTCAATTTATATCGCCGCTTTAAATTCGAAAGATGTTTTAAATAAAAAAACCCGCGATTTTGCCCAAAGATTAGAAAGATAAGAAGATATAAAAAAATAGTTCCTATTTTAATCATTTTAGAAGTAGCTAATATTCTTAAAAAATCACCAGAAGAGATATTAACGATCTTCTCAGGAGGAGAAATTATTGAATTGGATTTAGGACTTGTTAAAAAACTTATTCCCATTTTAAAGTGGCTCAACTTAAAAACTTCAGATGCGTTAATTGCCGGCTGTGCTAAAATATATCAGGCTGAATTAATAAGCTGGGACAAAAAATTGGTTAAAGAAGCAAAAAAAATAGTTAAAGCTTTTACTCCCCAAAATTATTTTTAGTTAATTTAAAACATCCTTTATTAAAAACAACCTTCTCGCATTCTTTCTTATCACTTCGATTAATCGATTAATCGAAATGTTTAGAATTTGGCTTATAAATTAGGCAATTGAAGGCAGGTTTTTAGGTTGATATAAATATAGCGATCAAGACCAATCTCACCAACGGCAACAACTTTGGGATGAGATTTTCCACTAAGACTTCTAACATGTCAGGTGATATAGGTTTACACCTGTCTCTTCCTCCAAAGGCTTTGAAATTTAAATGACAATGAGTATCAAACATTGGATTATTTTAACTAAAAAAATTTCAACTTTGGAGAAAGATTTTTATTTCAAATGAATCAAGACTCTTTAAAATTTTGTTGCGATCGCAACTTTTTTTTAAATAACTAAAGCGGTTTTTTAATTTAAAATTTTACTTTATCTCCTAATTCTCCCGCTTTTAAATATTTTTTTGTCAGTTTAAGAAATGACTAAAACAGCCCTTGACATCTCATCACCTATCCATTATATTCAATTTTATAATGAAAAAGGAAACAATTTTCGCTTTTATAGCTCTCTCTTTTTTGCTGCTAACTGCCACCCAGATTACCCGCGCCAACTGGCGACTCAACCAAAACGGCGATCTTATCTTCACCTCCTCTCCAAAAATCCTTGGCGAGGAAGAAAGAAGAAAGGTTGAAATAAAGGAAGAGGAAAGAAAAAAAGAGGAAGAAAGAAAGGAAAAAGAAAAAAACAATCAGCCTTTCACCCCTGCCGCAATCAGAACGATTGAGGAGGTTAAAACGGTGGTAATTACTCCTCCTTTTGTTAAAAAAGAGGAAATTAAAGAAATAAAAATTGAAAAACCAGACGCCGATAAAAATCAATTAAAGATTGAGATTAAACAAAAAAATAAACCGGAAAAAATAGAGGAAGAACAAGAAGAATTTGAGATTGAAAAGGAGGAAAAAATAAAAATATCAACTGGTGAGGCTGAAGGGGAAATAGAAGTGGAAACCGGCAGTGTCTCTGCCAAATTAAAATTTCCCCTTTCCGTTGACCCTTCAACTAAAGCGCTAACCGTCACTACCCCCGCCGGTCAAAAAACCGTCGCCGTCTCACCGGCCCAAGCTGCCAATATTATCTCTCAACTTGGAATAATCGATAATGCCTCCGTGGAGGCAAAATTTAAAATCGAGATGGAAAACGGCGAGTTAATTTATCGCATTGAAGGAAAAAAACAAAAAAGGTTTTTAGGGATTATCCCGATTGAAATTTCAGTTGAAGGAATTCTCTCTGCCCAAACTGGCCAGTTAATAAAAACTAACCAATCACTTTTAAGTCGCTTGCTTAATTTATTCTCTTTTTAAAGATTACCGCCGATTTTTGATAACGGATTAGCGCCGATAAATATCAGTGGAAATCACTATCAATCTGTGGTAATCTATCTACATATGACTATCTTCATTGCCGCCGACCATCGGGGCTTTGACTTAAAAAATAAACTTATCGACTATCTTCATGAAAAAAATATTCGGGTGGAAGATTTGGGAGCCTATGAATACCAACCAGAAGATGATTATCCTGATTTTGCCCAAAAAGTTTCCCAGGCGGTTTTACAAAATCCTCAAGAATTTTTAGGAATTGTTATCTGTGGCTCAGGAGTGGGAGTTTCAATTGCCGCCAACCGCCATAAAGGCATCCGTTGCGCTTTAGGATTTAGGGAAGATCAAGTGAGGCACGCCCGGGAAAATGATCATATCAATGTTTTGGCGTTAGCTTCTGATTTTACCAGTTTTGAGGAAGCTGTTAAATTAATTGAAGCGTTTTTGCAAGCTAAACCAAAAGAGGAAGAAAAATACCTCCGTCGGATAAAAAAGCTTGATGAGATCATCGATTAAATTTTTTAACCGTTTAAAAAATTAATCAGTTTACTTTCTCTCTGTTAATTCTCTCCTCTTTTTCCTTAAAGTTCTTCTCATAAAAATTTCAGTTGCCAAAGCGCCAAATACCGGTTCAGCTACTCCTCCAGCCAAAACTACCATCAATGGGTTGTGAAATCCGCCGGCAATCCCTAAAAGTCCAACACTTGTCAAAAAAGTCAAAAAAGCGCCTGTATTTCGACCAAGCACCGCCGGATTCATTTCTGCTAAATCTTTTATTTTTTCCAAAGAAAATTTATGGCCTGTTTTGCTGTTGGAATTTTTTGAAGAACCGGCAACAGTTGTTAAAGCAGTCCCAACTATTGGCTCAGCGCCAAAAATACCTGCTCCTAAAAGAGGGTTTATCACTCCCGCCTGTTCGCTTAATGAATCAAGAAAGGCTCCTGTGGCAAAAATAGAATATTCCCTCCAGCCAAGTTTTTTTATCAAATCTTTTGCCTGCTGAAAAAAATTATCTCCCTGAAGAAACATCTTGTATTGTGAATAAAAATCAACAAAATTAGCAGCAATATGGGTAACTATTTTTACCAATGCTTGAAATCCATAATATAACTCTGGCGATATTTTTCCTTTAACCATCTGATCGGCAAAATGAAAAAAACCAGCCAAGCCAGCCATTACCATTAAACTTAACTTTACTTCCTCCATATGTTTTCTTAATACTGCTTCACCTAATAAATATTTTCCATAGTCGTTTTCATAACAATTATCTAATTGTTCGTTAACAGTTGTGTTTAAAGAAGAGATTTTTTTCATTTGATAAAGCAGCATCAGGTGAGACAAAATTTACTGAGATAAACTGATGAATAATATTTTCCGGAAGACCTGCGCGACTATCTATAACTAAATTTATTTTTTCCTCCGGCAATAACCCTCCATCTAAACTATCTATTGCTTCTAAATAAAAATTCGGCGGTTTTCTGAAAGAAAAAACACTAATTGCTCCCCCTTTTTCTAAAAATTCTATCATCTGAGATCTTAATTCTTCTTCTACACTATTCAAGGTTAAAATAACCGGCAAAGGTAATCTATTTGTATTAGCGGCTAAATTTTCTAAAGTTTCTTTTGATATTAAATGAATTTGACACCAATCGGTAATTTTGCTGGCTAAGGCTTTTTGCAGATTTAATCTTGCCATAACTGATGGCAAAATGTCTTGATTAGAGGAAAAAGCTAAAGATAGTTGCCCATCTTCTAAAAAACTTGCCGCTGCTTTTTTTAAACTATCTTTATCTTCTCCACTTAAAAAATCACCAAAAAGACTAGCCGGCTCGTTTGGAAATTTATCAGAGGCAAATTTTAAAATCTGCTGCAGTTGAAAAGGAGTTAAATTGACAAACTTTTTTTTCCAACTTCCGCTTCTCCATTTTTTCTTTCTCGCTCCACCATTAAAAAATATTATAACCTACTATAGGATATTTTTCAACCTTTGATAACCCTTTCTTTTCTCAAATTAATTTTTGAAAAAAAATTAAATTTACTTTAATTTAATTTCAGATTGTTATAAAAAATTAAAATTAAACCAAGTATAAATTTTTTATATGCGATCGTATCAAAAAAATTTATGCGTATTTCTAATTCTTTTTAAACCACTCACTCTTGCTTTCTATAAGATAAACAAACTAAAAATACTCTGATTGCTAAGGGAAGTTTTAAGAAGATAATTTAAAAGTTAATTTTTTTCTAGTAAGCTCATTAAACTCTTTCATTAATTTTTCTGTCACCTCCCCCACCCCTCCATCACCAATTTTTTTATCATCAATGGCCGCAACCGGCATAATTTCTTTGTTGGAGGCGGTAATAAAGGCTTCATTAAAATCTTTTATTTGGGAGGCAAAAATATCTTCTTCAAAAGTGGGAATTTTAAGTTTGGCAG
>JBKBJJ010000090.1:0-2830 GCA_046293855.1 Microgenomates group bacterium
CCAATACCTGACCACATTTATAACAAGTGGAAACGGTATGGGTATAATTTTCATCTACCTTAACTATCAATCCCTTTTTTTGTAAATCAGCCACCACCACCTCTCTTGCTTTAGCAACCGGCAACCCCTGATATTTTCCGGCAATCTCGGTTAATTTTCCTTCTTTATCGATGGCGATTTTAAATTCAAGATTGTGTCTTTTACCAATCTCAAAATCAACAAAGTCATGGGCAGGAGTTACCTTAACTACTCCTGTTGCAAATTTCGGGTCAACTGCCTCATCGGCAATTACCTTCATTTTAAATTTCCCCAACAATCCTTCAACCTCAATCTCCCTCCCTATCCATTTTTTGTACCTTTTATCTTTTGGATTAACGGCAACTGCACTGTCAGCAAACTTTGTCTCAGGTCGCACAGTTGCCAAAATAAAGGGGCCATATTTTAAATAATAAAGAGGGTCTTTTCTCTCAATATGTTTTACTTCCAAATCAGAAAAACTTGTCCCGCAATAAGTGCAATAATTAACTAATCTTTCATCTCGATAAACCAATCCCTCATCAAACATTTTTTTGAAGGTTTGATAAACAATCTTGACGATATCTTCATCTAAAGTAAATTTTTCTTTCTCCCAATCTAAAGCAAAACCCAATCGTCGCAGTTGATTCTCCATATTGCTTTTATTTTTGACAACAAAATCCCAAATCATCCGGTAAAGAGTCTCTCTGTCATAATCAAAACGACTTTCCCCTTGTTTTTGCAATTGTCTCTCAAAAACATACTGGGTTTCAAAACCGGCATGATCAGCTCCTGGCAGCCATAGAGTTTGCTCTCCTAAAAGCTTATGGTAGCGAATCATAATATCCTCATAAACATACATAGCATGACCTAAATGTAAATCAGCATTAGCATTTGGGGGGGGAAGAATGATACAAAATGGTTTCTTTTTTTTGTCAACTTTTGCCTCAAAAAATTTCTTTTCTTCCCAAAATTGATAGATTCTTTTCTCAATTTCTTGCGGTTTAAATTTTGACTCCATTCCTAATAACGAATAACTAATAACCAATAACTTTTTTTCTATTATATAATAAAAAATTATGAATTGGCTGACAATTTCGCTACAATGGTATCTCTATCTTTTCATTTTAGGAATAATCTTTTTACCGATATCAACAAAAATATTCAAAAAATTTCTCCTTGATTTAGGCTACCCTTTTGCCAAAATTTTAAGTATTATTTTCCTCAGTTACACCACTTATGTTTTGGCAACAGTTAAGATTTTTCCATTTACCCAAACTAATCTTTTGATAATTCTCAGTTTTTTTATAATTTTAAACTTATTTATTCTTTATAAAAATAAATTTTCTCAATTTCTCAATCTCTCAATTTCTCAATTTCTTTTTATTTTTTTCGAAGAACTTCTTTTTTTAACCTCTTTCTTATTTTGGACATATATCCGCGGTCAAGAGCCATCAATCCGAAGCTTGGAAAAATTTATGGATTTTGGCTTTATTAACTCGATTTTGCGAGCTAAATATTTTCCCCCAATTGATATGTGGTATGCAGGAGGTCATCCTATCAACTACTATTATTTTGGCCATTTAACCGGCGCCACCCTTATTAAGCTTGCCAATATTAAACCAGCAATTGGTTATAATCTTCTCCTCTCCACTATTTTTGCTTTGGGGGTAACTCAAGTCTTTTCTCTTGTTGGCAATATCATTAATTTGTCATTTCTCCAAAAGCCGGAATCCGATCAAAGGCGATTTCGTATCAACTTCCGGACGACACTTCGTATTATTTTTTATGGTCTAATTGGTTCCTTTATTGTCAATTTAGGCGGCAATCTTCATACAATTTATCTTTTCACTAAAGGCTACCCCAACGAAAACCCTATCCCTTTTTGGAAAATTTTATCAGGATTTAATCCCAAAAATTATTGGTATCCCAATGCTACTCGTTTTATTCCTTTTACCATCCATGAATTCCCTTCTTACTCTTATGTGGTGGCTGATTTACACGGGCATGTTTTTGATATCCCCTTTGTTATTCTTACTTTAGCGATTTTATTTATGTTTTTCATTCATTTTTCTTATATTAAAGCAGAAAAAATAAACAGACATTCGATGTTTGATATTCGATATTTGTGTAACCTCCTAATATCCAATATCCAATATCCAATATCGATATTCCTCGGTTTTCTCATTGCCATTCATTATATGACCAACGCTTTTGATAGCCCAATTTATTTTTTGCTGTCTTTGATAATTCTTTTTTTTATTTACCGTTTTTCCTTAATTTTTCTTTATTCATTATTGATTATTATTTTTTCATTTTTAATTTTTTCATTGCCTTTTTCCTCTTATTTTAAACCTTTTGTCTCTGGAATAGGGGTTAATTGTGGTGCGGAAATCTTCCCCTATAGCGGCAAAATTGGCCCTTTTCTTTTTGAAAAAGGCAACTGTCAAATATCACCCTTCTGGATGCTTTTTATCCTCTGGGGATTTTTTTGGGTTAGTTTTTTAATTTTTATTTTAATAAACAAATCCAAAAAACCAATATCGAATATCCAATATCGAATATCAAACTTTATTTTGATTTTATTCTCTTTCGCTACCTTTCTTGTTTTTATCCCAGAATTTTTTTACATTAAAGACATCTACCCGGCTCATTTTCGCGCTAACACCATGTTTAAACTCGGTTATCAAGCTTTTATAATGATGGGAATCGCCTCAGCTTACGTGCTTTTTATAATTAAATACTATAAAAAATTTCTATTTTCTATTTTCTATTTTCTATTTTCTATTTTTGTTTTTATTTATCCTTTCTTTTC
>JBKBJJ010000091.1:0-2715 GCA_046293855.1 Microgenomates group bacterium
CCGCCACTTATTTAGCGGATTAAATTTCAGTTTTGCCGCAATTCCATACATTGGCAAAATCGCTTGCGCCTCCTGGGCGATTCCAACAACACTTGCCGTATCAATGCGATTGGAGATAATTTCAATATCAAAGACATAATCATCGCCAATTTTTTCTACCCTTTCAATTGAGGGACCAGATAATGATAAATACTTTTGAAGATCAAAAGTTGTTGCTTTTGTCTCCAAAAAATCCAAAAGCCAGTTATAGGTAAGTTTGATGTTCATAAAAATATTTTACCCTAAAAACTTTTTATATTCTTTTTCACATAGTAAATTTTATCATTCTTTTTAATTTTTCGTGATAAAAAATTCTCTCACATAAATAATAAAAACTAAATATCCTCTAAAATAGAGTTTAAATAAGATTTAGATTATCTTGAAGATAAAAAAAATTGTGTTTATTATCTTATAAATTTTTAAATTGCGGATAATAGTAAACGATAGATTTTATCGCCTATGTTGTTAGAAATAAAGCTTACCATGTTAGCAATCCTTATCTTGTTAGAATTATTTTAGATATAATTAATCAATATCCGGCTTATGATTTAAGCCCAACATTTATTTTATCGCAACTTTTAACAATGGGAGTAAATACAATAACAGAGGAAAATGTAAAACAAATTTTATCAATTTTATATGAACAATCTTAAGCACTTAATCAAAAAAATTCTCATCTTTCGCCAAAAAAGGGATTGGAAAAAATTCCATAATCCAAAAAACTTAGCTATCTCTTTATCTATCGAAGCTAATGAACTTTTAGAAAAATTTCAATGGCTAAATGAAAAAGAAAGTCAAGAGGTTATTAAAAATAAAAACCTTAAAAAAGAAATTGAAGAAGAAATTGCTGATGTTTTTTATTACCTTTTACTTTTAAGTTATGAGCTCAATATTAACCTTGAGAAAACTTTTGAAGAAAAAATGAGAAATAACGAAAAAAAATACCCTGTTGAAAAAGCAAAAGGAAAAGCTTTAAAATACAACAAACTTTAATTCAAGCTTTAATTCTTTTAAAAAACTCTAAATGCCAGTTGGAGGTTAATTTGATATTCATAATTAATTAACTTCGAATATCGAATTTCGAAATCCGAAAAAAATCCCAATCAAAAATTCCAAATTCTAATTTCTAAATCCTAAACAAATTCTAAATTACAAATTACAAACTTATTTTGAATTTTCCACAATTGAACCAAAAATTCTCATCAATTCGTTAGCTTCTTGAATTAATCTTTCTTGTTCGGTTTGATTTTCCTTGGTCGGCTCAGTTAATTTAAGCCATAATCGGCTTTCTTTTGTTTCTTTTTTGGAAATTTTTATTCTCAGTTTAAAATCTTTCTTACTCAAAGACTCGTTGGCTTCGATGTAATTTGCCGCTTGAGAACCCGATGATTTTATAAGTTGTTTCCCATATTCAATATTGGAAATTGTTCTGGGAAGCTTCTTAACATAATCGCGGCAATCTTTGGCAAACTTAAACGTCCTTTCTTCTAAATTATATTGTTTAGAATTTGGAAAATTGGAATTTGTGATTTGTTTAGAATTTAGAGTTTGGGATTTAGAATTTTCCATTTTGATTGTTTCGAATTTCGATATTCGGATTTCGGATTTTAATTTTCAGAACTGTTCCAAAAACCTCACCTCCCCACTATACAAAATCCTTATATCCTCAATCTTCATCTCCTCCCTCATCATCATACACCGCTCTGGACCAAAGCCAAAAGCCCAGCCGGAATATTTTTCAGGATCAATCCCGCCCATCTTTAAAACATTAGGGTGCACCATCCCCGCCCCAGCTAATTCTAACCAGCCAGATTTACAGACTTTGCATTTTTGTCCATTTATCTCTTCCTTCCCCTCACAAACACCACAAGAAACATCAACCTCAAAAGAAGGCTCAGTAAACTGAAAATGAGCCGGACGTAAACGAATTGTCCGATTTTCTCCAAAAAATCTTTTGACAAAATATTCAATTGTTCCTTTTAAATGAGTGATGTTTATGTCTTTATCAATACACAAACCCTCAAACTGATGAAACATTGGTGTGTGAGTGGCATCCCAATTAGGGCGGTAAGTTTTGGCGATGTTGATCATCCGAATTGGGGGCTTACTGCGGCGCATTTCCCGATTTTGGCCAGAGGAGGTATGAGGAGATAAAACTATCCGTCCGTATTTTTTATCCTCAGGAGCATCAATAAAAAATGTCTCAAAATCATCCCGGGCCGGGTGACCTTTGGGCATATTTAAAGCCTCAAAGGAAAAATACTCCCACTCAACTTCCGGATAGGAAACCCGGATAAAACCAATTGAAGAAAATATGGCGGCAATTTCCTCAATAATATAGGTTAACGGATGAAGGCTTCCTTTAGGATAAATTTTTCCAGGTAAGGTTGGATCAAAAAACTCTTCTTTCTTTAATTTCTTAATTTCCAATTTCTTAATTTCCAATAATTTCTCAATTTCTTTCTTTATCTCATTTAATTTTTGGCCAAACTCTTTTCTTTTCTCGACTGGTATCTTTTTAATTTCGGCAAAAAACTTATTAATCTTTCCCTTTTTTCCTAAAAGTTCAATATAGGTTTTTTCCCATTGATTTAAATCTCTAATCTCCTCTATCTTTTTTTTATAATCCCAATTGTTTAGCTCCTCCAGCATACTTTTAAATTATACAACTAAAAA
>JBKBJJ010000092.1:0-2700 GCA_046293855.1 Microgenomates group bacterium
AAAAATAAAAAATAAAAAATAAAAAATTAATTTTTTGAAATTAAAAATTAAAATTGGAAATTATTCTTTATTTATCCTCTAAAAATCATCGCAGGTCTTTTAATACTATAAGTCTAAAATAATCGCCTATTTTTGATAAATTTTATTGTTATTATGCTCTATCCTCCTCACTTCTCTTTTTGTTAATTAACAGAGAAGAATAAAGAGTTTTGAAAAAGTGTTGGAGAAAAAAGGTTTAGGGAAAATGTTTTAAATCATTTTTAGTTTCTTTGATTCTCAGGGAGTAAATTTAAAATATCAGAAGTAGAAATAACTCCTAAGGAAAAACGCATATGATTACCTTCGTCGCCAAAGACTTCGCCCGGAACACCAATGATACCCAATTTTTCAATTAAATCCCAAGCAGAAACTCCTGGTTTTAGTTTTACCCAAAGATATAAAGGGACGTCTTGGATTGTGGTTGCTTGGGGAGATTTACCTTCATACCCAGGAATAGCAATATCCTTTAAACCTTCAAAAATTTCCTTATTGGGATCAAGGGCCCTTAACACATCCAATAAAGTCTGCTGTCTTTGGCGTAAAAGTTGGAGATATTTTTCTAATGATTCTTGGGAGACTAATTGAGCTCTTGCTTGAAATTCAAAGTCAATGGTTTTAGAGTATGTGGGATAATTTCTTATTGTATCTGCTTGAAAAATATTTCCTAATTTTTTATTAGGAATGACAGCGGCCCCAACTCTTATTCCGGGAATGGCGTATTTTTTTGATTCGGAAAAAGCAAAAATTGCTCTTTGATAGGCCCCACTTTCTTTAATAACATTAATTATTGCTTGAACTTTTTCTGGAGGAATCATTGAGATATAGGCCATATCAAAGATAAAATAACCATCAGGATTTAATTCTAAAAATTTTTCTATAAGAGCCTTTAGATTTTCCGGATCTAAAGAGCGAGCGGTTGGATTATCAGAAGGAGTAATTAAAATAATATTTGGTATTTGACCATTTAGTGTTTGTCCAAGTCTTTCAGGGGTTAGTTCTTGTCTTGGTAGGTCTGATGAGTCAATATCAATAATTGTTAGACCATTGTCTTGAGCAACATTTCTTGCCATTGTAAAACAAGGAGAAGAGACAACGATAGTTGGATTACTGACTCCTTCATTTTTTAAATGATTAGCTAAGCCTCTGAATGTCCGAACTAAACCCCCCATTCCACCATCGGCCATCCAAACATTTTCTTCAGAGGCATCAATTCCTAAAGCTTTTGCTTCATCGGCAATAAGTTTTTTTGATTCTGGTAAACCACGAGCGCTAGGGTCGTATTGGTTTGGAGCAGGTACCCCTTTTTCTTCATAAGATCGTGTTTCCAATTCTTTTCTTATATTTAAGCATTCGAGAATATCTTTCTGTTGTCGGATCAAGGCACATTTCATCAGCTAAGGTAGCAAATTCTATTTCTTGTGGGTCTTCTTTTCCATTTCTTGTTTTTCCAAAACTGCGAGGGTTAATATCGCCAATAGTAGATTTAAGAGGAGCATATTGCCAAAGACGCTCCTTTGATAATTGAGAGAGAATTACTTCAGCGCAGGCTTCAAGATGCCTTAGAGGATTAGGAGCGGAAGAAGATTGTTCTCTGAATTGTTTAACAATTTTTACAATAATATCGCGAGCTCTTTGATGGTCAGGGGAAGTTGCTGTTACTCTTTCATCTGTCATAAAAATATTAGAGGCAATTATATCAAATCAACGCCCTCTTTTCCACATTAAAATTTTTTCCCAAAGAAAACTAAGATAATATTTTGGTGAAATAATATAATCTTGGGTTGGTAAATAGCGAACAGCTTGGCCGCCAAAGCCGGTTTTGAAAAGAGTAAGTCCTTGCCAGGATTTTGGTGTCCGACCTGATTTTTCATCATATATGCCCCAAAAATTATAAAGCTGGCAACCACGTTTTTTAGCCTCACGGATTGCTTCCCACTGAAGTAGATAAGAAACAGGGATTTTGCTGTGGAGCGAGGCGCCTTGGTGGTAGAAGGCAGTGGATTTAGTGAAAATGATTAAAGCGGAGGCAAGATAGTTGAAATTAGTTGAAATTAGTTGAAACTGGTTGAAATTGGTTTTGATTTTTCCAAATAAGAATAAGGCATTGCCAGTTTTATAAAAAGCCTCAAATTCGCCTTTAATAAACTCTTTTGAAAAAGGAGTAAATTTTTCTCGTTTGGCAGTTTCTTGGTAAATTTTATAAAATTCCTCAACTGCTTTTTCATCAGTCCGTTTTTCAATGATGACGCCATAGCGTTGAGCCTTTCTTATAAGATAACGAGTGGTTTTGCGCATTTGGGAGAGTATTTCATCCTCTGATTGATTTAAAGAAAGGACCCAGACGGTTTCGGCATGCATATAAAGAGGGGCGATTCTGAAGCCTAATTCTTGAAAAATTTTTTGGTACTCTTCCCTATTTTCAAGAAGGGGGGCGATGCGGATAAAAGAAAAAGATTCGTTTTTTGAGATAGAAATTAAGAAATTAAGAAACTGAGAAATTAGGGATTTTAAATATTTGGGGCTGTGTGTTACGTTTTTGGTGAGAATTGGGCCGTGAGGGATAAATAAAAAATTGCCGCGGCGGGCTTTTATTTTAATCACTTGAGCAATAGCGACAAGATTGTTGTTGGAGTAAATGCCCAGCCGCAATATCTCGTAGTT
>JBKBJJ010000093.1:0-2663 GCA_046293855.1 Microgenomates group bacterium
CAACCAACCAACACCCCAACACCAACACCAACTCAAACACCAACACCAACACCAAATCCAAATTGCACTTGTCTTTCAGAAGGTTTTTGTGGTAACAATTGTCCCGTTAATGATCAAAGCAACTATTGGGAGGGGGCGTTAGCAGCCAACATTTCTTATACTCGCCCGATGAGATGCGGATTAAATAATAATAATATCTATATAAATAACCCAACTAATGACCAAATAAATCAGTTTTGTCAACGTAATTTAAGACCAAAAGGGGATGTTGATGGTGATGGGAAAATTAATTTTTTAACTGATTATCTTTATTATGTCCAAGCTTTTAGTGGCGGGAAAATTGCCGCTAATATAAATCTTGATGTTAACGGTAACGGAGAAGTTACTCCAGACGATGGCACAATTATCAGAGCAAATATACAACAATAATTAGAATTAATTTTATTAGCTAATCTCAAACTAATGGTTTTCTTAAAATCACATCTGAATAAAAAATTAATATTTCTTTTAGTAATATTTATTCTTGCGCTTTCTTTTTTTGCCAATCTTTATTTATCAAAAATTGGAAGGAGAAGTCGAGCGACAGAAGGAGAAAAAGTAAAAGTTATTTTTAATGCTTCATCTTTTTCAGGTGGGCCTAACACTCAGTTTTCTCCAGTAAAAATTCAAGGCCAACCTCTTGGCAGCAATAACAATCCAATAAGTATTACTATTAGAGGTTATCGTTTTAATTTAAATTTTGACAAAAACTTATTGGAAGTAGTTTCGATGACTTATCCCTCATCTTGTCCTGAAGCGGTGGGAATTTCCTCAACTGTTCAAGAGGCCAATAATTCTGGTTTAATTAAGGTTGCTTGTGCTAGTTTAACTGCTTCCGGTTATGTTATGTCTTCTAGCTTTTCAGACTTACTGACAGTTGTTTTTAAGGCAAGATCAGAAAGCGGTAATGCTAATTTATCTATAGATACAAATGTTACCAATAGTGGTTTTTCCAAAATTAAGCAAGATGGAAGTTTAGTGGTTGTTCCTTTTGCTGATAGTAGCAATTTTTCCCTTTCAGTAACTATTGGTGGTTCAAGTGGTAACTCTCCCACTCCTACCCCAAACGTAACTACACCACCTGGTCAACAACCAACTAACACTCCCATTCCAACCAATACCCCAGCATCGGAGGATAATGTTACTTTAAATCTTAAACTTAAATTCCAAGGGATAACTAAAAAACCAACCACTAATAAAATGAATGTGCGAGTAAAATTAGGTGGTTCTCAATCAACCGATTATCAAACAAGTGAGTTTACTGTCGATGAAAATGGTGTTTGGAGTGGCACGGTTAGTTTTAATACAAGCCCTGGATCAGAATTTACCGTTTATGTTAAAGGTCCCAAGCATATCCAGAAAAAAGTCTGTCATGTCACCCCCACAGAATCATGGGCTGGCACTTATCGATGCGCAAATGGCCAGATTAACCTGCAAGCTGGTGTTAACACCCTCGATTTTTCCGGGATTTTAATGCTGGCCGGTGATTTGCCAGAGCAGGATGGCGTGGTTAATTCTTACGATACTTCACTAGTAAGGAATAATTTAGGTAAAAAAGATGAGGAGGCGTTAAGATTGGCTGATATTAATTTAGATGGCGTTGTTGATACTCAAGATTACTCATTGATTATTGCGGCATTATCAGTTAGGACAGATGAGGAATAGATTTTATGGACAAACAAATTCTCAATAAAAAAATTTTTTTGGCAGTTCTTGTTTCTTTTTTCGCTCTTTTTATTATTATTACTGGAGTTTTCTTACTTACCAAAAAAGGCAAAAAAACACAACTGGAGAGATTAACAACGTCTTCTCCCATAATTTCTCCAACGACTGCTGTCTCAACTAAAGGGTTTTTAAAATTAACTGAAGCCAGCGGTTTAACTAGTTTTTCTCTCAATCAGCCAGTGACGCTTCAAGTTTTGGCGGACTCGGCGGGAGAGGAGATTGTCGGCTTTGATGTTTTAGTTGGTTACGATTCAACCGCTTTTGATTTTATCAAAGCCTCCTCCCTTCTTGCCGATTTTAAGGTTTACTTTTATAAAAGAGAAGGATATGTTATCTTAACAATGATTAAGTCTTTAAAAAGCAAAACACCCTCGGTTTTTAGGGAGACGCCGGTTTTAACTTTTAATTTCCTTCCAAAAAAAAGAGGTCGGTTTAGTTTTGAAATAAAAGAAAAGATCGGCCGGGAGACAACTGGCTTAGTTAATAATAAAACAAAAAAAATCACCCCCCGCCTTGATCAATTAACGGTTGAAATTTATTGAGAAATAGTCAATAATGATAAATAATGAGAAAAGGGTATTGGCTTTTAATTTTTCTAATATTTTTAATTTTAGTTCCGTTCGTTTTCGGTCAGGTGGCGGCGGCCAATTTTCAATTTGATCCCACCTCCTCAACAGTTAAGGCGGGGGAGAAAGTCAGTATTAAAGTGAATATTAACGCCGCCAGTGACGAGCTTAATGGAGCTGACGCCAACATTCTTTATGATTCAACCTATCTTAAAGTTGACTCAGTTACTGCCGGTTCTTATTTTCCCACTGTCACCAATGATACCTCAACCAGTGGCAAAATTTACATCGCCGGGATGGTCGATGATCCGGCTTCTTCCGCCTCAGGAGAGG
>JBKBJJ010000094.1:0-2532 GCA_046293855.1 Microgenomates group bacterium
TCAAGCTTATTTGGTGGTGCCAAAAATTGGCGTTCAAAAGACAATTGAGCCAGGAGAAAATCTTATCGAGTTTACCCCAAAAGAGAAAGGGCCAATTTATTTTTCCTGTAGCATGGGGATGTATCGGGGGAGGATTGAGGTGATAGATTAAATTAAAAATTAACATCCTACCTTTCTTCTTAAATTCACCTTTGCGTTATTTTGATATTCGATATTCTTTATTCTTTATTCTTTATTCTTTATTAGTTATTTGGAGATATTAAACATATTCGATATTCGATATTCGATATTAGATATTAGAAGTTAGACGTTAGACGTTAAACGTTAGAAGTTAGAAGTTTAAAGGTTAAGTGTTTGAAGTATGTATATCTGTGTACGATCGTTGAACAGATGCCATACCTTAAAAAATGCAAACTTATAACATCTAATGGGCAGTCAAGATGTTAAAAATTTTGGTGGGTTAGGTGGAGAAAAGCTTAAAAACCCCTTTGCTTATTAAATATCCCAGTAGCACTCCAAAGAAAACATCGGCAAAAAAATGACAACCCAAATAAATTCGCGAATAAGCAATTGTTGTGGCGATTAAATAATAAAACCATTTTCTTTTTTTATCAAAAACACTTATGATGGTGGCGGCGGCAAAAGAGATGGAAGCATGGCCAGAGGGGAAAGAAAAATCGGTTGGACAAGAATTGGTTGGAATCAGTTTTAATCGGTTAAAATTAGTGGAAGATATTTGTGGTCGAGGCCGGTGAATAACATTTTTTAAGACAACATTAACCAGAAAGAAAGTAATTAGAAGGGAAAGAATGAAACTGATGATAAATTTTTTATCCCTGCTGCTTATCCCCGGGTATTTTTTTTCCTCAAAAATAATTGCTAAAATAATGATGATAATCCAGATAAAAACAGTTGTTCCCCGAAGAGAAAAAAAAGAGAAAAGAAGGTCAAATAGGCGATTGTGGGGAAAAAGATTTTGGAAAAATAAAGTTAATTTATTATCTAAAGAAATTAGCTGATTAACCATTTTTAAATTATATACTTTAAAATATAATCAAAAAATATTTAAATTTATTTTCCAAATGATCAAAGCGTTAATTTTTGATTTTGATGGAACTTTAGCTAACACTCTTCCTTTTACTTTTGAAAAAATTATCGAGATTTCAAAAAAATACAAAGTAAAGGGAAAGCAAGAGGAGATAATTGAGAAAGTGAGACGACTGCAGCCAAAGCAATTGATGAGAGAGTTTAATATTTCATGGTTTAAAATCCCCATTATTTTATGGGAGATAAGAAAAGCTCAGAGACTTTTATATGATAGGATTGATAAAATAAAAATCTTTCCTAATTTAAAAAAAGTTTTGAAGAAATTAAATAAAAAAGGGTTTATTCTATTTATTTACTCCTCAAATATCAAAAAAAATATCGATCATTTTTTAAAAAAAGAAAGAATTGAAGATTTATTTAAAAAAGTTTACACCAGCAGTAATCTATTAGCCAAAGATAAAGATCTAATTAACATATTAAAAAAAGAAGGTTTAACAAAAGATGAAGTTTTATATTTGGCCGATGAAGTCCGTGATGTTTTAGCTTGCAAAAAGGCAGGGATAAAAATGATTGGAGCGGCTTGGGGGTTGGCGGGAGAAAGGACTTTAAAGGATACGGGGGTAAATTTTTTAGTGAAAAAGCCGGAGGAAATTTTAAAAATATTAAAATAACGTTATTCGTTATTCGTTATTCGATATTCGATATTTGATATTTGATATTTGATATTAGAGATTAAATGTTAGATGTTAGATGTTAGTCGTAAACAAATATATCATGCTTTACTTCTTTGATTCTTTTTTCTTTTGATTTTAGACTTTTGATCGGGTACATATAAGTGACATAAGAGATATTCGATAATCGATATTGGATATTGGAGACAATTTTTTCCAAAAGCCAGGGTGAAACGTAAAGATAAATGGTTAAAGAGTTCTTAAAGTTTATGAAGTTTATAAAGTCATTTTTAAATAAATCACCCCAAATAATTTTTATATTTTTTTTATTAGGATGAGTGAGGCGGCGAAGGTGCATAATCAAAATTAAAATCGGATTAATCTCAACGGCTAAAAATTGCGTATTTAATTTTTTTTGATAGGAGGCGTTGGCGGCGGCAAAAATCACCGTCCCATCACCAGCCCCCAAGTCAACTATTGTTTGATTGCTTCTTACATTTAAAGCTTTAATTATTATCGGTAAATCTTTTTTATTGGTGGGGAAGTAGGGGATGGGAGAGAGTGTGGGGGAGGAAAGAAGTAAAATGATTAAAAAAATAATAAATAATAATGAATAAAGAATAATGAGCATTTTTGGTAAAAAAAGTGCCGCGAGTCGGATTCGAACCGACACTCCGCTTTAGGCGGAACGAGTTTTTGAGACTCGCTTGTCTACCAGTTCCAACATCGCGGCTTCCTTTTATTATACTTTTTTCTTTACAATTTTACCATTAATTAAACTCTCTGATAAAGCTTGGATAACTTTTTCTTTCCA
>JBKBJJ010000095.1:0-491 GCA_046293855.1 Microgenomates group bacterium
AATTAAACTATTAACACTGAAGGATATAATTAATCAAGTTAAAAAGTAGGGCGGAGAATCCTAAATTTAATTTTTAAAATTAACTTCTAACTTTTTTAATTTATGAAATATATCGTCACCCATCTTTCTGCCGATCTTGATTCAATCACCTCCTGCTGGTTAATCAAAAGATTCCTTCCCGGCTGGAAAAAGGCAAAGATCATCCTTGTCCCTGCCGGTTCCACCCTAAACAATAAGCCTGCCGATGACAATCCCGAAGTTATTCATGTTGACACTGGTTTGGGTCGTTTTGATCATCATCAAACCGATGAGTTCACCTGTGCCACGAAAAAAGTTTTTGAATATCTACAAGAGAAAAAATATTTAAAAAAAAATCAAATTAAACCGCTTGAAAGAATAGTTGAATTTGTAAACTTAATCGATCATTTTCAAGAAGTTTATTTTCCCCAAGCTGAAAACGATCGTTATGATTTTTCTCTTCACCAAATAAT
>JBKBJJ010000095.1:501-2520 GCA_046293855.1 Microgenomates group bacterium
TTTAAAATCAACAGTAAACGATGATCAAAAACTTATCGAAATTGTTTTTACTTTATTAGATGGGGTATTGCAAATCTTTAAAAATAAAATAAAGGCCGAGGAAGAGTTAAAGCAAGCGTTTGTTTTTAATTCAAGATGGGGAAAATCGGTGGCGATTGAATCAAAAAATGAAGAGACAATAAAATTAGCTTTAAAGACGGGTTTTAAGCTGACTATCCGAAAAGATCCAGAAAAAGGCTTTGTCCGAATAAAAACCTTGCCGGAAAAAAAATTAGATTTAACACCTCTTTACCAGAAAATTAAAACTATCGATAAAAAAGGAACATGGTTTTTTCACTCCTCAAAAAATATGCTTCTTAATTCTTCATCAAAAAATCCTAATTTTATCCCCACTCCACTTTCCCTTCCTCAACTTATTAAACTAATAAAGTCTCTTTAATCTTATTTCTTTAACTGTTATAATAATATTATAAAATTTTATTACCCTTAAACCAAAGGAGGTGTTTTTAAAAATGGTTGTTGTTGCCAAAAAAAAAGGCGAATCAAAAGATAGTATCTTTCGCAAATTTACCAAAATTTTTATTGAGGAAGATATCGTTGGAGAGTTAAGAAAAAAGCAGTTTTATAAAAAACCATCTCTTGTCCGTCGGGAAGAAGAAAAAGAAAGAATTAAAGCAAAAGTTCAGAGATTATCAAAAGTCAATCCCAGCATAAAATGATCAATATCATCTGTTCATCCCGGTATAAAATTGAAAGAAAAAAAATCAGAAGCTTTACCAATCAACTATTAAAAGATAAAGGTGTCATTTACAACTTCGACCTTAACATTATTTTTGTGGGGAAAAATAAAATGAGGCAAATTTCCCAAAAGTACAAGCAAGAAAATGTAGCTTTGCCGGTTCTTTCATTTGCCTACAACCAAAAACAGGAAGATAAAATTTTTCTTGGAGAAATTTTTATTTGTTATCCCCAGGCGGTCCTTTTGGCAGCGCAGCGGAATAAAAAAGTTGATGATATCATAGTGAGCTTAATAAAACATGGTCTTGATTCTATTGTATAGAAAAACGAAATTTAGTGGGTGTTTTTCGCTTTACAGCGATCAATAGCGGTTTTCCACGGACATCCGCGAAAATCCGTTATTTAAAAAATCCGGGGAATCTTAAAAAGATGTTTTACCTCAAATACCGTCCAAAAACAATTTCCGAAATTGACAATTCTCGTGTTCGCGATATTTTGAAAAAAATCTTGGAAGGGAAAAATCTTCCTCACGCTCTTCTTTTTATTGGCCAAAAAGGAACGGGAAAAACCTCAGCCGCCCGCATTTTTGCCAAAGCGGTTAATTGTCTTGGTAATAAGTTTAATCAAATATCCTCATCAATTGAACCTTGTGGAAAATGTACCAATTGTCTAGCAATAGATCGGTCTGTCTCAACTGACGTTTTAGAGATGGATGCCGCTTCCAATCGGGGGATAGAGGAAATTAAAAATCTTATTCGAGAAGCAGCATTTTTACCAATGAAAACAAAATTTAGAGTCTTTATTATTGACGAAGCCCACATGATCACCCATGAAGGATTTAATGCCCTTTTGAAAACATTGGAGGAGCCGCCGAAAACTGCTATTTTTATTCTTGCCACCACCAACCCGGAAAAAGTGCCAAAAACAATTGCTTCTCGCTGTTTAAAGGTAAACTTCGGTAAAGCCAAAAAAGAAGACGTTATCTCCATGCTAAAGCGAATCACAAAAATGGAAAATTTACCCTATGATGATAAATTTCTCTCTCTCATCGCCAACCATAGCGAATATTCATTTCGCGATGCGGCCAAATTATTGGAAGAATTAGCCATTCAAAAAATTATTGATTTTGAGGCAGCAGAAAATTTTCTAGGAATCAGAGGAAAAAATAATTTCCGCCAGTTAATTGAGAAAGCGGATCTAAAAAAAACTCTAGCCTGGATTGGGGAGTTTTCTCAAGGAGGAGGGGATTTTAAAAATTTAATTGAGCAAGCTCTTGATGAA
>JBKBJJ010000096.1:0-2508 GCA_046293855.1 Microgenomates group bacterium
GCAACGTTTGAGTATTGGAGTGCGGTTGAATGGTGATGGCTAGTTTCTCAATCCGGCAACGGTTTCTAAGTCTAATGATTTTCTTCGTAACCTTAGTGCTGATTTATGGCGCTTGGTCATTTAGAACGCTACACCAACTCAAGGTCAATGGACCGGTTTACAATGAGGTGGTGCAAAACAAAGATCTTATTGCCGACATTCTGCCCCCTCCCGTTTATATCATTGAATCATATTTAGTAAGTTTGGAAATGAGCCAAGCCAATCAGGCTGAAACAAGCAGTCTTAAAGCGCGGCTCGAGCAATTAAAATCAGAATACCAAAAGTTGCTTTAACCCCCCCAAAAGAGTTAAATTCAAATTGAATAATAAATTTTTTAACATAATTTAATTTAGGTATATATACTGCTAAAATTTTTAAGAATGAAAACAAACTATCTTTTTTTATTACTTTGATGATAATTATTTTCTTATTTTCACTGTAGGATTCATCGTTACCATTATTTTTTTGAGCAACAACAATGATTTTGTTTTTCAGCTTATTGGCTAAATTTTTAACAAAGTTTTTCCCAAAAGAATAAAGCCCGCCATTTCCATTGTAGGTTGTTTTTTTAGGCGGGTAGAGAGTAATAACAATAATGTTTTTTTCATTGTTGAATTTTTCTAGCAAATTTTTCATTCTTCAATCCACAAATTTTTTGCGAATTTAAGAATGAAGGGGAGTATAGATAAGCTTATTCCCGCGCTTTGAAGCGGCCTGACAATCGTCAGGAATGGAATAGCTTATCAAATCAACCTTTCGGTTGAAGTCTCCCCCTTTCAGTTTTTAAGGTTTACGGGTTACGGGCAGGTGAAGTTCCCTTCTTTGATTGTCCACGTTGGTACGGACTGCCGACCTTCATCTTGGCTTTTAGTCAAAAATTGACACGGATTTTGTACCGCGTCGTTCGAAGGATAGGCAGCGATGAACCTCCATGTGCCTGCGTAGATTGTTAACTCAGGATCACCTCCATAATAGAGGAGATTACCCTGGTTTTGAACACCCAGTTGGCATGCCCACCCCTCCGGGCAGGCTTTAATTGTCATCACCGCGGGGTCTCCTCTCCAATGGAAGGCGCAAGGCTCTGTACCCACCTTATCAGCTACCACTCCTGTAAGAGCAGTAAATTCTGCTTCAGTTGGGCACGTTGAGCTGGGCGCGGCGTACTGTTGGTTTACTGGAGCGGCGGGCGTGGTGCCAGTCGTCGGCGTCGGCGTGGCTGCCGTTTGCCCCTGAAGGGCAGCGATTTGCTGCTGCAGAGCAGCAACAGTTGCTTGCAAATCAGGGGTTGGCGTCGTCGGGGTGTAGGTCCCGCTGGGAGCCAACAATTTTGTGATGAGGTAGACGACGCCTCCTAATACCAGCAGCCCACCTCCTATGATCCCTAGCAGGATCAACCACCGATTTCTCCTTTTCGGAGAGGTTGTTGAAGTGTTTTGCATCGACATTTTAAATCCTCCTAATTAGATATTTCCTCTCCCATCCAAGTCGGGTTCTCCTTTGAAATCGGAAGGGTGGAGGATCTGCACCCCGGACTTTGTTCTTGGCTTTAGAGCCAAATACAATTTCACCTCCTTTCCTGGCTATAGATTTAAAGCCGAACTCGTCCACCTTGAGAAGAAAATGGGATGCGGTACTTTTTACATAAAAATTTTTTCTTCCCAAAGTGGACGAGTCCTTTTTGGCTTGTGCCAGAAAGGAGGTTTCAAGGAGGTTTTGCCACAGCCGACCTTTGCCGCTTGCCTTTGGCCTTTTTTTAAGAATCACTATCTACCGATCTTAATACTGAAAAGAAGATTTAGGAGTATTTTTTTACCAGGAAATAAATAAAAAGAAGTAATAGGGGAAAGCCAATTCCAATCATTATAAAAGCCGGGTTTTTTATTGCCTCTGATAGATAATTCATTTTTTTACCTCCTTTTTTAGCAAGGTTAAAGCGAAAAAATAACCTAATAAAAGAAAAATAATTCCAGTGGCAATTAAGATTGGATTAATATTTACCTTAGGAACAAATTGACTGATTACTAAACCGATAAAAACTAAATTAGCTAAATCCATTATTTTATCTGCTAAAGTTTGCTTTCCCTCTTTAGTTAATTTACCCATTATTACTATTATACTAATATTTTTTCTTCCCAATATTAAGATCGGTAGAGGTGAGTGATTCTTTGCCCCTTGTAACCTGTTACCCTTTGAGATAATTTCATCAAAACCAAAGTTTTCTATCAACCTCAAGCAAAAAGAGGTTGATGGTTTTGATTACTTTTACCTCTTTTTAAAGTGCTCCCTCAACCGCTTGAGGGAAGCAAACTCCCTCATTGGGTTTTTGGGAAACTTAATTAGCCTCGCGGCTAATTATTTAACCTATAGTATACCAAATGAAAGCTTAAAAGTCAACTATAGTTTTCATTATAATAATTTTAAAATTTTTATCCACAGCAAATAAACAATATCCTAAATTAAAAAAATATA
>JBKBJJ010000097.1:0-2507 GCA_046293855.1 Microgenomates group bacterium
AGAAGTTGATTATTTTATAAAAAAAATAAGCAGTTTGTTTTTTAAAAAAACTTTCCCCCTCTCTCCTTTCTCTTTTGGCATAGACAATCTTTGCTCCTTTTTGCCATTTTTTAATCATCTGGGGAATAATTTCTGGAGGATCCTGCAAATCAGCATCTAAACTAACAACACAATCGCCTTTGGCAAACTGATATCCGGCAGTTAAAGCCATCTGATGACCAAAATTACGAGTAAAAGAGATAAGCTTTATATTTTTATTTTTAAAGGAATATTTTTTAATTTCATCGGCGGTTTTATCGGTTGAGCCATCATCAATAAAGATAACCTCATATTGATAATTTTTTAAAATTGAAAGAAGCGTTTTGATAAGAGGAGTGATATTTTTTTCTTCGTTAAAGACAGGGATGATTACCGAAAGGAGAAATTTGTTCATTTTACTAATAGTTTTTGACTCTTTTAAAGGCATTTTTTAAAGAATCATTTGTAGCTATGTAGTAGATCAAAGATCACTACATAGCCATGAAGCGAACTTTGTTCTGCCTCATGGTTACGGGGCCGGGAGTCGAACCACGGTCTAGGAGATTATGAGCCTCCTGTGCCACCGTACACTACCCCGTAAAAAAATATAATTTATTATACCTAATTTTAAATATTTTTCAATAAAAAGCGTTTTATTATTTCATTTAAAAAACACCCGCCACCATTTAAGCCAGTTGGCTGAAGAAGACGGTGTTGGCGTTGGTGGATGGGAGGTGGGAGAGGGAAGAAGGATGACAAATTCACCCTCTTTTGCAAGATTAAGTTTATTACGGATAGTTTTTTCAAGTTCAGTTAAACTTTTTTTTCTGGCAATCTCAGTTTTTAGTTTTTGCTGGCGCTTTTTTTCTTCTTCATATTCTCTTTTATAATCTTGATAAAATTGTAACTTAGACCGGTAATTGATAATATTTTTTAGCAAGGAGGAGGAAAAAAATAAAATAAGAAAAATTAAAACTACTTTTTTAACCCATTTCATGATAAAATAATCATACCATATTCCTATGAGGAGAAAAAATACGAGTAAAATATTTGAGTTAATTAATGATTTTAAGAATATTTTGTTTAAAAAACCACCGCTTTCCCAGATGTTCGAGGAAGTAAAAATGATGAGATTTAAAATTCATCCTTTAAGTGGTGATATCAATGCTTTTAATCTTAACAACACTAAATTAATTGAAATTCTTTGGAGTTTGGGTAAATTAGATGAGTTTTTTCATCATAAATTTAAAAAAATATCTACCAAAGATAAACAAATATTTATACAGACATTTAATAAGATTTTTTGGCAATTACAAGAACAATTAAAAAATGTTAATCTTAAAGCCAATGAATTCCCTTCTGACTCACCTCTTCTGGAACTTGAGGTTTACAAAGAGCAAAAAAATCAAAAATTAAATTGAGATTATGAAAAAATTTCCTGTTATTCTCGATTTAGAGACAAAATTCACTTTTAAGCAATATGACGACCCAAAAAAGTTAGGAGTATCAGTTGTGGCAATTTTTGATTATTTTGATAATTTACCCAAAATTTTTTTAGAAAAAGAACTACCAAAACTTTTTCCTTTATTAGAAAATGCTTCTTATGTTATTGGCTACAATGTAAGAAGTTTTGATATGCCAGTGCTGCAAGGATATTATCCAGGAAAAGTAGAGCATTTCTCTCTCTTTGATATATTAGATGATATTAAAAAGAAAACTGGCCGTCGATTAGCTCTAAATGACATAATATCTGCCACCTTAGGCAAAAAAAAGACTGGTCATGGACTTTTGGCAATTGAATATTATAAACAAAAAGAGTGGGAGAAGTTGAAAAAATATTGTCTCGATGATGTAATGCTTACTAAAGAACTTTTTGAACACGGGGTTAAACATGGATATATTTATTATCTTAATGAAAAAGGAAAGATAAAAGTGGAGGTTGACTGGGGAAAATATTTAACACCTGCACAAGGGAATGATATGCCATTGACACTGCCTTTTTAATCCAAAGCTAAACTTTTCAAACAAAAAACCTCTTGACAAATTAGCAGAGTTTATGTTAGACTGCTAATATAGTTATTATTTATTAAAAGTTTTCAACGAAAGGAGGTGAAAAAATATGGCCATTATCAGATTTGATCCTTTTTTTGGTCGTTCTTGGCTTCGGCCGTTTTTTTCTTGGGAGGAGGAAGAGGAAATGCCGGAGTTGACAATGACTGAAGGGTTGGATGTTTATGAGGAAGATGATAAAGTGGTGGTTAAAGCGGCGGTTCCGGGAGTGCCGGCGGATAAAGTGGAGGTGACTTTTGAGGATGGGGTGCTGCGAATAAGGGCAAAAGTTGAGGAGAAAGAGGAGGAGAAGAAAAAAAGAAAAGTGGTTTACCGGATGGATCGAGTCGCCTCATTTGACTACACCACCACCTTGCCTCGAGCTGTTGATGAAAAGACTCTTGTGGCAAAGGGTGAAGATTGAGTGGTGGTGGTGATGG
>JBKBJJ010000098.1:0-1845 GCA_046293855.1 Microgenomates group bacterium
ATTATCTGAAAAAAATTGTTAACTATAAAACAGAAAAGGAAGAAAAAATTGCATTAAATATTTCTAAGTTTTTTCAAAAATTAAAAACCTTCGAAAGTGAACATGAAGATTCCTCTGTTGCCGCTGTTGTGGATTATCTTGAAATGAGTATGGAATTAGGCGAATCTCCTGTTACAGCCCAAACCGACATTGAAACTTATAATGCTGTTAATCTTTTAACCGTCCATTCAGCCAAAGGTTTAGAGTTTCCGGTAGTTTTTTTAGTTAATCTAACTGCCGGCAGATTCCCAACCTACCAAAGAAGAGAAAGCATTCCTATTCCTGATGCCTTAATAAAAGAAATTCTTCCGGTTGGTGATTATCATCAACAAGAAGAAAGACGATTATTTTATGTAGGTCTAACGCGAGCGATGGAGAAAGTTTTTCTAACCGCCTCTCGTTTTTATGGGGAGGGTAAAAGACAACAGAAAATTTCTCCCTTTGTCATTGAGGCGTTAGGAGAAAATTTCATTAAAAATTATTTAACCTCTGTGAAAGAAGAAAAAATTCAATCTTCAATTTTTGATTTTAGAAAAAAAGAGGAAACGAGATCTGAAAGAAAAATTCAAATTAAAAATTTTTCTTATACCCAACTTGAAACCTATCAACGCTGCCCTCTTCAGTATAAATATCAATTTATCTTAAAAATACCAACTCTTCCCTCAGCATCAGCTTCTTTTGGTGAAACAATCCATAAGACGTTACATCAATTTTACTTAAAATTTATTAAAAATAAATCAATTGGGTTAGAAAAACTTCTTGAAATTTACAAAAAAAGCTGGATCCCTCTTGGCTATACTTCAAGCGCTCATGAAAAAAGAGTAAAAAAAGAGGGGGAGGTAATGTTAAAAAACTTTTTCGATAACTTTCACAAAAAAACAGTAAAAATTATTGACTTAGAAAAGCCTTTCAAAATTAAAATGGAACCGGATATTTTTATCACCGGCAAAATTGATAGAGTTGATAAAATTGAAGGTGATCAAATTGAAATTATCGATTATAAAACGGGAAAGGTTCCGGAAGAAAAAGAATTTAAAAAAAATCTTCAACTACCCCTTTACGCATTAGCCGCCACCAGTGCCACTTTATACGGAAAAAAATTAAATAAGGTCAAATTAACTTTTTACTATCTTTCTGATTTAAAAAAGATTTCTTTAAAACCGAAAGCTGAGGAAATTAAAAACTTAAGAAACAAAGTCAAAAAATTAGTTTCAGAGATTCAAGAAAATAATTTTTTCCCTAATGTTGGACAGTGGTGCGATTTTTGCCCTTTCCGAATGATTTGCGAAGCTTGGCAGTAAAATTAATGTAATTTATCATTACTCTCGCCCTCTCTCTTGAAAAACCCATAATCTCGCCAATTTCTCTTAGTGTTTTTCCCTGCTGTCGCAGACGCCAAGCCCGATAATAGCGCTTTAGATTTTTTGCCATATGGTAGTATAGCATATTATATAGGATAGTTTTGAAGATTGGGGTTTCTTTAAGTATAATATCAAACATGAACACACTCAAAGAAAAAATTACCAATAGATTATTTTATTCAGTTATTCCCCTTTTCTCATGGCTTACAATCACTTTCCCTATTTGGCTTTCCCCTTTTCATCCGGCGGTTGTTGCCTATTTTGTCATTGCTTTTGATCTTTATTTTTTTTATAAATCGTTAACAACAATCACTCTAGCAGTTATATCCTATAAAAAAATTCTTCTTCATAAAAAGATAAATTATGCTAAAAAATTAGCCAAAATTAAAAATGCTCATCTGGTTAATCATTTTATAATAATTCCCAATTATAAAGAACCCATCCA
>JBKBJJ010000098.1:1852-2443 GCA_046293855.1 Microgenomates group bacterium
TTTAAAAAATTAGCCAAAATTAAAAATGCTCATCTGGTTAATCATTTTATAATAATTCCCAATTATAAAGAACCCATCCATAAACTGGAAGCAACGATTCAATCGATTACGAAAAATGATTACTTATCTAAAAATAAAAATGTTTACTTAGTGTTGGCTTTTGAAAAAAGAGAAAAAGAGGCACCAGTTAAAGCTAAAATTTTGAAAGACAAATTTAAAAATTTTTTCAAAGATATCTTAATCTTTTTTCATGAGTTACTACCCGGTGAAATTGCTGGTAAAGCCAGCAACCAAACTTATGCTGCTAAAATGATTGATAAATATGCAGCAAAAAAAAATTTTGAGAGGAAATTAACTCTTATCACTATCTGTGATGCCGATAGTCACTTCCCCGCCAACTATTTCTCTTATTTAACATATAAATTCCTTCGCGATAAAAAAAGGTTGTATCATTTCTACTGGTCACCAGTTCTTCTGTACAATAATTTTTGGCAACTGCCTTTTTTTGTCCGAATGCAGGCAACCTTATCTTCTATTTTTCGCTTAGCTTTCTTGGGATACAAAGAAAACTTAATACAAATATCAACCTAC
>JBKBJJ010000099.1:0-1188 GCA_046293855.1 Microgenomates group bacterium
TCCTAAAGGTTTAAAGCTAAACAACCCTAAGGGTTGATTTGAGGCTAAACCTTTAAATTTATAACGTCGTTTAATCATAAAATGAAACATTCACCTTATGAATAAGTGTTTTATAATCTCTTCTGCCTCTTTTATTTTAACATTGGTTGGTAAATTAATAATTTGTTGACAGATTTTTTCGGCGGCAGGACAACTTCCTTGCTTATACCCTACTCTTTTTAAATCTAATGCTTTTGGCGCCACTACTTGCTCATACCATTTACCTAAAAAAATATTATATTTTGCCAATTTTTTAATAATTTGTTCGCGGCTTTCAACCAAAACGGGGAAACGGATAAGAGGGATATTCGATATTCGATATTTGATATTTGATATTTGTTTAGAAATTGGAAATTGGCAATTGGAGAATTCTTTGAGGTAAAAACTACATATTCGAGCCCTATTTTCTTGCACCTTCTTATTTTTTTTAAATTGATGAAGAAGCAAAATTGCTAGAGCATTTGGGTAAGCTTTATCAAAAATGAAGTTAAAAATCCCTTTTTTCTCTACCGGCGTAATCTCTGGAATAAGAAGGTTTGTTTTGCTGACAATTTTATGGATTAGTTTCCCTATTAAAATATTATAGGTTGATTTGATTATCATTACTATAGGTTTATAAAGCAGACAATTAATAATAAAGCTATAGGATGGTTGTTTTAAAGCTAATTTTTCTAATTTTTCCATTACTTTTTTATTATTTCCCACAATCGCCCCTCCGAAAACGGAAGAAAGGCTTTTTGACCTGCCAAATGATAATAAAAAAAAATGATTAGCAATTTTTGATTTTTGATATTTAATGTTTGATATTTCTATAGTATGTGCTATATCTTCAATTAGCACTAATTTATGTTTTTTGATAAAGGAAAGGAGAGTATCTCTTTTGGCTGGTTTGATACCAAAAGTATGCTGAAGAATGAGGACTTTGGAGCGTTTTGTTATCTTCTTTTCTAAATCTATGGGATTCATTGAAAAGGATTGACTTTCAATGTCAATATAGATTGGTTTTAAATTTAGGGCTATAATAGGCAAAATAACTGCCTCGCAGGTGAAAGCTTGAACTAAAACTTCATCACCTTCTTTAAGGTTTAAAGATTTAAGTAAATTATAAAGGGCGCCTCGTCCGGTGAGAAAAAAAGCAATTTTAAATTT
>JBKBJJ010000099.1:1198-2314 GCA_046293855.1 Microgenomates group bacterium
CCTTCTTTAAGGTTTAAAGATTTAAGTAAATTATAAAGGGCGCCTCGTCCGGTGAGAAAAAAAGCAATTTTAAATTTTAAATTTGAAATTTGAAATAATTTAAAAATCTTTTGTTTGACTTTTTTGATTTCTTTGCCATAAAGCCAGCGCCAAGGTTGAAATAAAAGCTGGCTGCTTATCCAAGCATCATCCCATCCTTCGTTGGGGGCAAAATCACAAGATATCATAAATGTTATTAGTTATTTGTTATTCGTTATTGACAAAAAATGGGAATTTTCTTATAAAATTGATAATCAATAACCAATAACGGATTAAATATAAACAGGATTTTGCAGGATATCAATTTGATGTATCTTATTATCTATTTTTATTTTAAAATCTTCTCCGTAGGAGATTACCAATCGATCATCCGGAACAAAGCCGAATCCACCCTCTCTTTTGGTTAATCCTTTATTTCTTCTCCATTCAATTGAAGGGTCCAAAGGAAACCATGATCCGTCGGGCAAAAGAGCCTCTAGCCAGGCGTGGATTAAAAGATCGTGAAACGTATAACGTGAAAAGTAAAACATTGAACCGAGGTATTTGATTATATTTTTTTTAATTAAAAAGCCGATAATTAATCGTGAGGGGATGTTGATTGATTGTAAAAGAGAAGCCAAGAAAGTAGAAAAGCCGCCACAGTCGGTAATTTTTTCTTTTAAGGCTTGTTTGTGGGAATAAAGTCCTTCAATTGGTTTACCATAGGTTAAATAATCCAAAGTAAATGAGTAAAGTTTTTTGATAATTTTTTGGAGATTTTTTTCTTTGCCAACAATTTGCCTGGCAAATTTTTTAATTTGGGGATTTTTGCCATTGATAAAGCGATCGTTTATGATTTTAAATTTTTTGTTTTGGTAATTATCGATTGAAAAACTGGGTTTGAGTTCTCCGGTAAAGCAGGAGGATGAAAGGTTAAAGGAGATTTGGGAAAAATTTTTTTTAACGTCGTTTAATCTTAAAACTACTACTTTATTCCCCCACTGTTTTTCCTCAATTATTTGGTAATCTTGCCAATCAATTTTTAAATTGGTAATTTTTTGATAGCCGTTTGATGGTGGAAGGGAAAAGATAACGGTT
>JBKBJJ010000009.1:0-3615 GCA_046293855.1 Microgenomates group bacterium
AAGGAAAAATCAAACTACCTGCCGCCCGAGAAATAGTGATAAAACCATCCTCCATTGGCTGCCGCAGCGCCTCCAAAGTTGATCGAGGGAACTCTGGGAACTCATCCAAAAATAAAACTCCCCGGTGAGCGAGAGAAATCTCCCCTGGCATTGGTTGGGTTCCTCCACCAACTAATCCAATCCGAGAAGTAGTATGATGAGGAGCTCGAAAAGGTCTGTTTACTATAAAAGATGAGGAATTCAGCAAACCAGCAACAGAGTAGATTTTCGAAACTTCAAAAATTTCTTCCTCTTCCAAAGGAGGAAGGATTGATAAAAATGCGCGGGAAAGCATTGTTTTACCAGCCCCCGGTGGCCCTTTAAGATGAATATTGTGAAAACCGGCAGCGGCAATCTCAAGCGCCCGCTTGGCAACGGATTGTCCTTTAATGTCAGCAAAATCAAATTCAAAATGTTGTTCTTTTTTAATATTTTTCAAATCCAACGGTGGTTGAGGAGGAATAGGTATTTGCCCATTGAGATGAAAAATTAAATCAACTAAGCTTTTTACCGGATAAATAGTTATCTTATCAATCATTGAGGCTTCAACGGCATTTTCTTGAGGAACAAAAGCTTGAGTTAATCCTTTCTCTTTTGCTCCAATAATAATTGATAAAACACCAGATACCGAACGGATTTTCCCCTCCAATGAAAGCTCACCAATAAAAAGACTGTTTTTTAAAACTTCTTTTTTAATTAAACCAGCTGCCGCCAAAATTCCAACGGCAATGGGTAAATCAAAACCCGAACCCACTTTAGGAATATCTGCAGGAGCTAGGTTAACGGTAATTCGGGAATCAGGCATTTCAAAGGAGGCATTAGTAATGGCAGTGCGCACCCGCTCTTTTGCTTCATCAACCGCCTTATCAGGCAAACCAACGATAGTAAACGTGGGGAAACCTCTCCCGGCTACATCAACTTCTACCTCAATTAAAACACCATCTAAACCAATGGTTGTCCCGGAAAAAACTTTTGCCAACATTAGAAAAAATTTTAAGAGGGTTTTTAAATTTTGTCTATAGACTATAATCAACAAAAAGATAACTTTAGATTATTATATAGAGAATTTTTCTTTTTTTTCTAAATTTATTAATATGGATATTGAATTAGCCTTTGTTAATTTGTTATACTTAATGTATGAAAGATCTGAAAATATTTTTTTTAACACTATTATTATTTCTTATTTTTTCTCCCAAACCAATCTTAGCCACCACCTTTGATTTATATGCTTCTACTCCGCCTCCTTATAATCGAGGTCAAGAAATCACCTTTACCATTAATATCGATACTGAGGGAGCTTCTTTAACTAATGCTGCTATCGGAATGACTTATGATACCCAATATTTAGAGCTTGTAAATACTCTTCCTGGCCAAACTTTTCCAACAATTACTACTGATAATTTGGGCGGTGGAAAATTGGTTTTTTATGGCCAATCCTCAACCGGCTTTTCTGGACAAGGGAAATTTGTTGACGTTGTTTTTAAACTCATTGCTCAAGCCCCTGGATCAACTGAATTGTGTGTTCTTTGGAATCCGGAAACAACTCCAACACCTAAATCAGAAATTACTCCCACTAAATCAGAAATTAATCCCACCAGCCAACCAAAACCGCCAGTTAGCGGTGAAGGAAAAACCACATTAACATTATCAACGGTTGGTGGGATTATCACCACTGCCGCCCTTTTTTCTTTAATGCACCGGCAACATAGAAAAATAAAATTTAAAAAAAATAAACCTGAAGGGTTAAAAAGCTAATTTAATTAACTTTCATCTTAGTTTTCTATAAGGAAGTGGTGGTATTTTTATTTTTTGTATAAAAGTAATAAATAACAAAGATGGCAATAAATAAAAGTAAGATTATTCCAACAATAATTAGAAGATAGTTTTTTACTGTTGATTTTTGTTGGCTTCCTCCAATAGGCGATATTGTTGTTTTTGGTTCATTTGTTGTTGTAAAATCAAATCGTTGTTTTCCAGTGGGAGAAAGATTGGTTTTTTCTGTAATTTGGGAACTAGGTGTGCTTAAAACTTGCGCTGTTAACAAATTAATCCCTTTTTCCTGAAGATATTTCTTATTATTCTCAACAAAAAGAGTGGTAGTTATATTATTTACTAAATTTTTGTTTTTAGGATTAATTATTTGAATATAATAAGGAAAGATGGGAAGTTTATTTGTCTCTATCCTAAAAAAACCTTTCCCATCAGCAAAAGTAGTATAGTAGGTCTTTTTGGTCATCTCCGGGACAATGTTGATTATTGCTTGCGGGATAACCTCTCCTTTATTATCAAAAGCATATCCTTCAATATAAGTCAAAATCGGGTGAAAGGTAAAGGAAGAAGAAGAGCTTTGAGAAAAAACAGGTCTGAATAAAAAGCTAATTATTTTGTTAACCCAATTATTTTTTGTCTGTGAATAAATGGCATTATTTTTTAAACCGGTAACGTTCACCGGCATTTGATTGTTGTCAGCAAAATATGTCCAGCCACCGTATTTGTCAGCAATTATCTCTTTAATTAAGCCGTTTTTATTTTCAATCTTTACTTTAGTTAAAGGATGAGAAAAGGTTCCATAGATTTTAGTAACATCACCTAATCTTATTTGTCCATAATTAAGAAGAGTAACACTTGGAGCAATATATGGCGTCTTTAAAGGTTTTAAGGGAACATCGCAGTGAATTAATTTTCCTTGTTCTTTAATTGGAAATTGATCATAATACAAAGCCTTACCAACCTCTGGGTCACAATAGTAGATTTGTGAGTATTGAGAATTAACCTCCGACAGCTCTAAAGGATGCTGATATGAAGGTTTACTAATTGAAAGATAATAAGTACCATTGGGAACAAAAAAATTAAACAACCCATCCTCTTTCGTCTCAACTGGATTGGCAACACCTGGTAAATTAACACTGTTTTTGTTTGAATCTAAAAGTGTTACTTGGATTGCAGGTAGTGGTTCAAGCGTTTGACTATCAAAAACTCTTCCCTTTGGATCCCAGTGAATTCCAATACATTTTTTAGGATCATCGCTGAAACCGAAGGTACCTAGCTGAACTGTCCTCGCCTCACCCTGATATTCTTCTCTTGTAACCTCTGCAACACCAAAAAAACTATGATCTTCTCCTCTTGGGGTAGCGCTTCTTAAAATTACCTCAACCTTTCCATCTTGAGAGCGAACAGGATTATTCTCTGCTTTAAATTCATGACCGGAAAAAGAATTTGTTGTAAAACCTATTTCTTTCAAACGTTTATCGATGTTTGCATCTCCTGAAGTACAATGAATACCCGTATTAGTTGAAATACAACCAACGATATAAATCTCTTTCCCAACTGGAAAACCACTGCCAGCAACTTTAGCAATGTGATCTGTTTTCCCATCAATAGTTACTCCTGGCAGTTTTGTTTCAACTACCCTTAAACAACCAGTGATATAAACATTAGCAGCAAAAACTTTATTGACAAAAAAAGAAGAAAAGAAGATAATAAAAAATAAGGTAAGAGAAATTAGTTTTTTCATAATTTTTCAATTGATTTAAATCAATCATAACTATCCTTTGTTAAAAAGTCAAGGGTTAAAAA
>JBKBJJ010000009.1:3713-13392 GCA_046293855.1 Microgenomates group bacterium
CTAAAATTGGGAAAAAAATTAATTTTCTTAAATATTTTTTTATTTTTTTTCGCATTTTTTTTTATTTTTTACAAGAAATCTTCTTTTGCCCAAACACCAACACCTCAAACTGTCCAAATTCTTCCTACCCCTCCCATTCCTTGCCAAGGATCAAGTGGTTGCCCTTCGGGTGTTGAATCTTCTTTAAATTACACCTGCGCTTCTTCTTATGAGGACTGGTTAAATAATAAAACAAAAAACTATTGGGTAAACGATGAGGAGGTAACTTATCTTGGTAAACAAGGAGAAAGGGCAAGACAGTTTACTTATTGGATCTTAACCCATAAATCAATTGATAATGCTGTCAATATTGTTAAAGTTTGGCAACAAAATCGAAATATCGTTTACGCTTTTATTATTTTAATCTCCACTATTTTTGGAATAACATTAATGATCCAAAGAAAATATTTCCAAAAATCTTCATTTGATCTTAAAGATAAAATCATTAAAATTGCTCTTTTGCTTCTTTACACTACTTTTTCTTTTTCAATCACTCTTTTAATCATTCAGTTAAGCGATATTCTTTCTTCTTTTTTTATCGAAAAATTAGGGGTAGAAAAAATATTTAATATTTTCTTTCTCCCTGTTGGAGGCAACATCGGTTCACCAATCCAAACCAGCGAACAAGCATATTTACAATTTCAAGGCTGCCGTAATCTTAATATCAATCTAACTGAATCAGTCAAAACATCAATTTTTTTGATTAAAATTACTAACCTAACTTATTTTCTCCTCGGGATAATTATTCTTCTTCGAAAAATACTTTTATGGTTTTTATTAATTCTTTCACCTCTTTTAGCAGTTCTTATTCCTTTTGTTTTCATCCGCAACATTGGTTGGATATGGATAGGAGTATTTTTTCAATGGGTATTTTATGGTCCTCTGGTAGCTTTATTTTTGGGCCTCGTTGCCACAATTTGGAATAATCCTCCTCATATCCCTTTTAATTTTGACTTCAGCCGAATTAATTCCTCATCAGGATTTATTTATCAAACAGGGATTAATATTCTCTACGGCGGCCCCGCTCAAAATTTAAGCTTCTCTAATACTTCAAACTATGTTGATACTTTTGCTGAATATGTCATTTCCTTAATTATGCTTTGGGCGGTTATCTTTTTTCCTTGGTGGTTGCTGAGAATTTTCAGAGACTACTGTTGTGAGGGAATTATGGCAATGAAAAATATTCTTTTATCTATGTATGATCAAATTCGTACCGGCTCCTCTCTTGTCCCACCTCCCCCGCCGCCAACTGGGTTTATCGCCACTAGCCTTAAAATTCCCAAAAAAATAGAGATCCCAGTTCAAGTTCGTTTAGAAAAAATTGAGGAAATTAAAAAAGCAAAGACAGAGGAAATTAGCCGTTCGTTAAACATCTCTGCCTCCAAATTAACTGATATTGCTCACTTTGAAACCAACAAACAACTGCGGGAAACAGTCATCAGAAACTTAAATTATCTTCAAAATCCCACCCAAGCAACAACGCCCAGCGAACGGCAAAAATATATGACTATTCGCAGCGAGCTTTACAACCGGGCAGTAAAAGATGATAAAATCGCCAGACAAATTTTATCATCAATCTCAACCTCAAAAATAGAACAAATACAGCGCCGAGAAGAAATTTTAAAATCAACTCCTCAACTAGTTCCCGTAACCCACGTTGTTTCCGTAAAAGTAAAAATGCCAAAATCAACTGTTAATACCATCACCTCTTCCGTAATAACTGCTGTCCAAACAAAGAGTAATCTCATCAACAGCATTGCCCAAAATACAAAATTAACTAATACACAAGTGGGGACTATTCTTTCTTCTTTAAGTCAAAACATTAACCAACCGGTGACTGGCATTATTCAAAAAATAGCCGAAAGTACCAACTTAGAGAAAGAAAAAGTTAGCTTAGTCTTTAAAGTCTTTAGCAAAACCTTAAAAACTAACAAAGAGTTAGTTAAAGAAATCGCCCAAAAAGAAAATCTTAAAGAAGAAGATGTGGAGAAGATTATCAACTCTCAGATATCAACGATAACCGAACCAGAAAAACATATTGAAGAAACAATTGCTATTCCGCCAACAATCTCGATTGATGACTACGAACAAGTAAAGAGGATGTGGAAGAATCAATATGAAAAAGGAGAGGTTCCGGTAACTGAAAATATAACTTCAAGAGAACAATGGGTAGAAAATGATATTCTTTTTATTACTAATACTTTAAACAAACTCCTTTCTCCTAACAAACAATTGCAACAGGAAGGATTGGATGATGTTGGTTATATCTTGCCAATATTTTTAGTCAATAATCTAACTGGTGAACAATTGATTGTTTATCTTAAAGCTAAACTTGAGGCAGCTAAGGAAGTTGAAGAAGAAAAGCAGAAAGAAAAAGAAATTACTGAAAAACTAAAAGCGGAAACTGAGGAGATGGTTGAGGTGGAAAGACCAAAAGAAAAAAAGGCGGAAAAAACTATGGAAATGGGGGAAGAATTAAAATCCGAAACTCACAATCCCAAAACCGAAACAAATCCTAATGACCAAAATATAAATGATAAAAACAAATCAGTTTAGGATTTTGAAAATTTGAATTTTGTCCGCCTAAGGCGGATTGTTTAGAATTTAGAGTTTAAGAACAAGGGGGTATTTCCTAAACTTTGTTAAAACTTCCACTTTGAAGTTATTATTGATCCAAACCGTATCTTCAATCCTCATCCCCCATTTTCCCTCAAAATAAACACCTGGCTCAATGGTCAAAACCTGACCGGGGCGAAGAATATCAGTTGAATTCTGGGAAATTTTTGGATACTCATGAACCTCAAGACCAATTCCGTGACCGGTTGAGTGGGGATAATTTGGCAGATGATAATCGCTTATCATCTTGCGACAAAAATTATCAATATCTTTACCGTTTTGGTCCGATCGGGCTAAAACGGTATTAATGGTTTTTTCTTGAGCTGATAGTAACTTTTCATAAATATTTATAACCTCTGATGAAGGATTGACGAAAACCATTCTGGTAATATCAGAATTATAATCTTGATATTTTACTCCAAAATCAATAAGAATAACAGAATTTTTTCCTACTTTTCCATTTCCGTTTTTAGTATCGTAATGAGGAAGGGAGGAATTTTTACCAATGGCAACAATAGGATAAAAAGCTAAATCAAATCCCTTTTCTTTTAGCCAAAATTCTATTTTAAAGGCAATCTCTTTTTCGCTCGTGCCGACTTTGATCAGTTTTGTTATCTCTTTCAAACAATTATCAGCAATCTGACAGGATTTTTTTATTTTCTCAATTTCTTGCCTTTCTTTAATCTTTCTCAATTTTTTTATAATCAACTTTTCTGTCGGGATAATTTTTAAGTCATAAAAAATTTTTTGTAATTTATCATATTCAGATACCCTTAAATCTTCTCCCTCTACTCCCAACGAATTAATTTTTTCTTCAGCAGCGATTTTTTTTAAATGAAAGATAATACTTTTGTCCGGCTCAATTAATTTCAAAATTAATTTTGAATTTTGATCACCCAGTTGGCCAGGAAATTCTGAACTTTTATTTAAATAGCGCCCATCAGTGAAAAGATAAGTATTATTTTTTGTCACCAAAACCCACGCTTCTCTTTCCTCTGAGGTTAAAGTTTTAAAACCGGTAAGATAAAAAATATTATAAAAATTACTCACAATTAATCCATCAATATTATTTTCCCTTAACAATCTTTGCAATTTTACAATTCTGGACATAATTAGACTTAAAATGATATTTTAAAATTTATTTTAATATAATCAAATTTTACTTTTTTATAAGGGGAGGATTGAAATAAACAAAAAGAGGATAAACAGTTAGAAAATCCAAAGAAAAAATTAACTAATCGGGCCCTGGTGGAGATGTCCGGAATTGAACCGGAGTCCAAAGGCATTCTTTTAAAAACGTTTAGTAAGGGATAGATTGTTTTTTTCTCCGTCTAAGGAAGGAAAATAATCAAACCCTCGCAAAGACCGTCGATTGTTAATTTATCACCTCAGTTGCCAATCGAGAAATCAACTGAAGCTTATTCCGGTTGGTTTATCCCCTTTTAGGTTAAACCGGAAGAAACCTAAAAGGAGAGCTTTTATACTCGATTAGTTAACATATGCAAACGCATAGTTAGCATTTCGAGCATAAAAAGCGGCCTCTGCTTCTTCAGCAGCTATTTTTTTCTATTTGACGGATAGATCCGCCCTTACCGTTTTTAAAAGAACCATTCCTTTGTCGAATCCTTGCATCCCCAAAATATTAAAATCAGTCTTTTTACTTTATCCACAATCAGTAAATTTTCCTCATTCAACAGATTTTAACCGATTTTAACTGATTTCAACTCCTCAGATAACCTTTTGCTTCCTTCTCTTGTTCTCTTTTAATATCTCGTTGCTTTTCAAGTTTGCCTTTTTCAATATCTTTTCTTCCCCGCGCTAAAGCAACTTCAATTTTGATTAAATTACCTTTATTATAACATGAAACTGGCACAATCGTCAAACCTTTTGAAGAAGAAATTTTGGTTTTCAGACGGACCAACTCTCTCTTGTGCAAAAGAAGTTTTCTTCTTCTTTTTGAATCATAATTTTTATGATGACTAAATTTATACAAAGGAATATCAGCATTGATAAGATAGGCTGCTCCATCCTCCATTATCTTAACAAAAGAATCATCAAGTTTTATTCTTCCTTCCCTTATTGATTTTACCTCCGCTCCCAACAAAACAATTCCTGCTTCATATCTTTCAATCTCTTGATATTCCCGCCGAAATTTTCGATTATAGATTTTCATGAAATTTATCGATAAATTTCTCTACGGTGAACGATGCGTAAAATAACAATTTTTTTGCCTTTAATATCAAAAACCACTCGATAATCGCCTACCCGAAAGCGGTACTCTCCAATAATTGATGAGGTTAATCGTCGGGCGTATAAAAGTGGATTTTTTTGAAATTGTAAAAGTTTTTTTCCTAATCTTTTTTTTGCCAAACGGTCCAATTTTTCAATATCATCTCTGGCGTTTTTAGTGAAGATTAATTGGTACGTCATTGATTAAAGTTTACCAAAAACCTCTGCGAAGCTATAAGTCTGACCCTTTTTGTATTGTTTTCTTGCTTCTTTGATACTCTTTAAATATTTGCGGTTGCCCAGAGCCAACAAATCCTCAAAAAAATCAAGATTGACTATCGCTGAGATTGGGTTACCATTTTTTGTCACTAAAAAAAAATCCTTTTTTTTGGAAAGTTCATTTAAGACGTCGGCTAAATTGTTTCGTAAAGTGCTTGTTGCCAATAAAGTAGTCATAATCTGTGCAATTAATATGTACAAAATAAATGTACATCAATCATATAAATTTGTCAAGTATTATTTTCATTTGTTACAATATTTCCCATGCAAATTATTGCTGACCTTCAACTTCACTCCAAATACTCCCGGGCCGTCTCTCAAAAAATGGATTTGAAAGAAATCGCCACTTGGGCTGCCAAAAAAGGGATTAATCTGATAGCCACCGGTGACTGGACTCATCCTTTATGGTTTCGGGAAATTAAGGCTAATTTAAAAGAAATTGCTTCGGGAATTTTTTCATTAAAAAATGCCTCTAATAACCCATCTTTACAAAACGTTAAATTTTTATTATCCACCGAAATCTCCAGTATCTACACCCAAGGGGGGAAACAACGCCGAGTTCACAATTTAATCTTTTCACCTTCAATTGAAATTTGCGAAAAAATTATCCGGCAACTTCAAAATCGAGGAGCCAATCTTTTATCCGATGGCCGACCAATTGTTGGCATCTCCTCGAAGGATCTTTTGGAAATGGTTTTGGAGATTGATGAAAATATCTTATTTATCCCGGCGCATTGCTGGACGCCATGGTTCTCTTTATATGGCTCCAAAAGTGGTTTTGATTCCATTGAGGAGTGTTTTGGAGAATTATCAAACTATATTTATGCGGTGGAAACGGGTTTATCAAGCGACCCAAAAATGAATTGGCAAATAAAGGAATTAGAAAATCGCAGTATCGTCTCTTTTTCCGACGCCCACTCAGGCCCAAAATTAGGAAGAGAAGCAACAGTTTTTGTATCTCAAAATCCCAATATCGAATATCGAATATCGAATATCTCTTATAAAGATATTGCTGATGCTATAAAACAAGATTCAAAAGGCAAACTAAAGATAGGTTATACTATTGAGTTTTTTCCTGAAGAGGGAAAATATCACTGGTCTGGTCATCGAAACTGCAATATTAGACTTTCACCTTTGCAGGTAAAAGAGAGGGGGATAATTTGTCCTGTCTGTCATCGGCCTTTAACTATCGGTGTTGAAAATCGTGTCCTTGATTTAGCCGAGAAAATTTTGAAAGAAAGCGATCTTTTATTTTTGCAAAATCGCCACGGTGTTACTTTTGTTTATGATCGGGAGAAAAAACGCAAGCCCTTTGTCTCCCTTGTTCCCCTTTTGGAGATTTTAACCGAGATTAAAAATGGTTCCATTGCTGCCGCCAGTCACCAATATGAACAATTAATCTCAAATTTAGGATCGGAATTTGAAATTTTGCTTAAAAAATCTTATGAGGAAATTGAAAAAGCGGCTGGGACAAAATTAAAAGAGGCGATAAAAATAGTGCGGGAGCGAAAAGTCTTTGTTGATCCAGGATATGATGGAGTATTTGGAAGGGTTAAGATTTTCAAAGATGAAGGAGACAGTAAAGAAGAAAGGGGGGAAGTCCAGCAGAGTTTATTTTAAATTAATCCAAAACTGCCAATTTTAAATTCTAAAAAAATTCCAATGACAAAAATTCAAAAAACAAAAAAGTCTAAAAAATTTATATTTAGAATTTTGGCTTGGTTTCAAGCTTCGAATTTCAGATTTAGGATTTGTAACTTTTTGATTTTTTTGTTTATCCTTTTTTTACCAACCCAGTTAGGAAAACATTTCTTTCTTAATTTTTCCTATATCGAGGGAGTGAGGGTAGATTATTTGGCGCCAACAATTTATTTTATCGATATTATTTTTTTATTATTGTTGTTCCAAAATTTTCCCACGATCGTTTTTGATTTTTGGAAAGTTTGGTGGATTTTTATTGTTTTGATGATTAATATTTTCACCGCTTCCTCAAAGCCAATTGCTTTTTATTCTTCATTGAAAATTTTCAAGCTTCTGGCGGTTTTTTTTATTTTTAAAAAAATAAAAATTTCTGCCAAAAAGGTTCTTTTATCTTTGAGTATAATGGGAGTGGTTGAGCTTTTCCTAACAGTTGGTCAAATTTTTTATCAACGCTCTCTTCAGGGATTTTTTTATTTTTTAGGTGAGCGATATTTTACTTTGGCAACACCAGGAATCGCCAAAGCCTCATTAAACGGAATAGAGTTTTTGCGGCCTTATGGCACTTTCTCTCACCCAAATTCTCTGGCAGGTTTTTACCTCTTAGTTTACTTTTTTGTGTTAACCAATAAAAAATTTAATCAGTTTTTCTATTTAAAATATCTTTCTCTTTTTATTTTTAGCTCTCTTGTTTTTATTTCTTTTTCCAAGGTGGCCATCGTCAGTTATCTCATATTAAATGTTATTTATAGTTTTATGTCATTCCCACCCCGTCTTAAAGCCTGGAGAAAACTCCAACAGGAACCCAGATTTTGTAAACCATGTATTATTGCTCGAACACTCACTTTATTGGTTGTTTCTTTCATTTTCCTTCAGGCAACTACTGATCCTTTAACCTGGGCAAAACGGGTTGAGCTTTTAAAAAATGCTTTAACCATCATTTTTCAACATCCGGTTTTTGGTGTTGGCTTAGGCAATTATCTTTTAGCTCAAAATCAGTTTGTCTTAAAATATTCTCTTTTTTTTAACCAACCGGTTCATAACATTTTTTTGCTCTTTTTTGCTGAAGTTGGGGTTCCTTTTGGATTGTTTATTTTTTATAAAATTTTTGTTTTTTTTAAAAAAAATCTATTTGCTATTTACTATTTGCTATTTGCTATTTTAATCACTGGCTTCTTTGATCACTATTGGTTAACATTGCCGCAGAATTTTTTATTGGTAGGGGTGGTTTTTGGATTAGCCTTAAAGCAAAACAATTTAGCTTAAAAATTAAAGTTTTTCTAATTGAGTTTTTATCTGATCATTCAGCTTGATAATACTGATTACCAAATTGGTTGATCCTTGAGGTAGTTCTTTAAGAAAAGACTCCGCTATCTCTTTATGTTTGCTGTTTGCCAATTTAAGTTTTTCCACAAAACCAGATGGCGGGCTTGATCCTTGTTTTTTTGCCTCCAGCAATAGCTTAGGAATTTTCAGAAAATATTTTTCTCCCTTGGAAAAAGTGGAAAAAGCTAAAGCATTTTTCCCTTTTTTAACAAGTGATTGAGCCATCGCCACTTTTTTATCTGAATATAAAAGATAAAGCTGGGCTTTTTTTAAGTTATCTCTTGTTCCCCAATCTACTAGCCGATCACGGATTGCTTTTAAAAAATAAAGAGGATGATCGGGTAAAATCCCTGGGTAAGGAAGATCATAAATGACTTTTTCCTGGACTGCCTCCACTGTTGTTGGATATTCAAAAAAATAAACGATAACTGGAGTTAAAAGAAGAAGGAAAAAAACAAGGAAGAAAACAAGGTTTTTTTTAAGCATATATATTTAATTATATCAACAATTAAATAAAAAACAACCCCGAACCAAACCTTATGATCGGAGGACGGTTCAGGGTTGTCTGCTAACAATCAATTACTTTACTAACCTCTTTAAGCTTTTACCCGCGGTAAATCCTGGGGTTTTGGTTGCTGGGATTTGAATTTCCGCCCCAGTTTGCGGATTGCGTCCTTTTCTAGCCGCTCTTTTTCTTACCATAAAAGTACCAAAGCCGGTGACAACAACTTTTTCTCCTCTTTTGAGAGCATCAGTTATTGTCCCAAAAACAGCGGCAACCGCATCTTTGGCGGCTTTGGCGGTTAAGCCGGCTTTTTTTGCCACTTGGGCCACTAATTCTGCCTTTGTCATCTTTTTCACCTCCTCTCAATTTTTTAAACTTATAATTTAACAAAAAACAACCACTAACAGAATAGTTAATTTAAAGCTTCTTGTCAATCCTTATTTAAAATATCTTATTGTAACAATCTATATCAGATTGGGGCTTGGCGAAAGGAAAAAAGTAGCGAATAACACCATCCTATATTATTTGTATAAATTCCCTCCATTTTTCCCTCTTTAAGGTTTAATTTTAAAACTGTTTTTGGTAGTTGTTTTTAAGTATTTTGGCATATAATCAATCGGTGATTGAAGGTTAAGTGAGAAGTAATGTTCTGTTTCCTCTTTCAATATAGACATTTATCTTTGGATAGTGAGGGTAAATAAATAAGTGTTTGATGTTTTTTTCCTTAAGATAACTCTCAAACTCTCCCAGAAACTCTCAACTATTATCAGTTTGAATAATCTTAATACCATTTTGTATTGGATAAACTAACAAGTGTAAAAGTCTATAACACATAACATCTAACAGGTGTTAGTTAGAGGAAGTTTTACATAGATTAGGGCTTAAAAAGGCTCTTACAAAATTTCGTATTTTTTATGCGCTCCTGGTCTATATACGCATTTAAATTAGCTTGCCATTAAGACTTAAAACCAAAATATATCATCTATC